>NZ_PJIW01000018.1:0-105843 GCF_002929755.1 Arthrobacter sp. 4R501
TACTCCAGCCGAGCGTCTACGTGATTTACTACTAACCACCTAACCAACAGGTGTTGCAACGATCCCCAGAATCCAAGCACTGGACCCCGCCTTTTGTTCTCCTAGAGTGGTGCTCTGGTCGCCTCGGCGAAATCCCCTAGCACTATTACGCGTCTTTACCGGTGTCCGCGCTTTTACTCTTCAGGTTCAACGGGGACGCCACCTTTCGATACGCAGACATCTGGACCCGACACGGTGCGGCATGGCGTCTGAGCATTCGGCACGCCAGCATCGTGCCGGCCGAGTGACCGGTAGATGGGACGACTGTTTCGGCGCGCTAGGCCTGAAGCTGGTCCAGCTGCGATTACCTACGGTTGTTGCAGTTGGAGCACCAGCCTTGGTGGGGTCGTAGTCTCTCTGGAGCCGAAGTCGGCCCCGTCGCTGCTGGTGGTGTTGATGCCAAGCGACAGGATGCCGCCAAGATCGGCCTGCAGAGCTGACGCAGTCAGTGGCACTTCATAATTGGTGTTCCCCGTGACCGGTCCGAGACTTCCCAGCACACTGCTGCCCAGGGCCGGCCGTGTGCTGTATGTGAGGGCGATCTCAGTCCACGTGTCGTCCGTTACCAACCTGACGTTCTGCGTGCCCGTTGAGCCGCTGGTCGTCGCCCGCAGTTGGAGCTTCGCGCTTACGATCGTCTTTCCTGCGAGTGCCGACAAATCAAACTTCAGGTAGGCATTCTCCACCGGGCTGTTGTCCACTGCGAGCTTCGGCGTCGTCCCGTAGTTCGTCGTCGTCGCCGCGCTCGAAACATAGGCGTCCGCTGTCGCCGTCAATGTCACAGTCTCCGAGGGCGTGGTAGCCGCGGCTGTAGTGAAAGTCCACGTCTTGGCGATGACTGTGTTGCCGGCGGAGTCTTTCGCTCCGCTGACCCTCGCGGTGTACTGCGTACCAGGATTGAGATTGGCGGTGGGATCCAATGTGGCGGTGTTGTTGCTGAGATTGACGACCGCATCCACAGGAGTGGTTGAAGTCCCCTCCGCGAGCGTGAACGTCGTCCCGTTGACCGTCGTCGAGTTCATGGCCTCCGAAAACGTAGCCGTGACATTTCCGGTGACCGCTGCGTCTGGTGCATTCTCTGCCGGAGTCACTGAGGCCACCGTGGGTGCGGTGGTATCTTCGGGTGGCGTTCCCGTGCCCGATCCTAACTGGAGCACCAGCGTTGGTGGGGTCGTAGTCTCTCTGGAGCCGAAGTCGGCCCCGTCGCCGCTGGTGGTGTTGATGCCAAGCGACAGGATGCCGCCAAGCTCACCCTGAAGGGCTGACGCAGACAGTGGCACTTCATAACCGGTGTTCCCCGTGACCGGTCCGACACTGCCCAGCACACTGCTGCCCAAAGCCGGCCTTGTGCTGTACATGAGGCCGCTCTCAGTCCACGCGTCTTCCGTAACCAACCTGACGTTCTGCGTACCCAATGAGCCGCTGGTCGTCGCCCGCAGTTGGAGCTTCGCGCTTACGATCGTCTTTCCTGCGAGCCCCGACAAATCAAACTTCACGTAGGCATTCTCCACCGGGCTATTGTCCACTGCGAGCTTCGGCGCCGTCCCGTAGTTCGTCGTCGCCGCCGCGCTGGAAACATAGGCGTCCGCTGTCGGCGCCAACGTCACCGTCTGAGGCGCCGACATATCGATTACCCAGGTTCGCTCCGCAGGAGTTGGATCGGAGTTGCCAGCCGCGTCGGTCGCTCGCACCGCGAAGACGTGCGAGCCAACTGCGAGATCAGCGTAATTCTTCGGCGACGTACATCCCTCGAAGGCACCCCCATCCAAAGCACACTCGAAAGTCCCAGGCTCCGTCGCAGTGAAGGTGAACTCAGCCGAAGTGCTGCTACTGGTCCCTGATGGACCACCTGAAATCGAGGTATCGGGCGGTGCGGTATCCGGTCCGCGGTCTCCTCCGCCCACTGCTCCTATTTGACGGGGGTCAAAAGTGGTGTCCACAAGCAACCGAGGGCTGAAAGCATCGGCAATTCGCTGCCAGGAGACAAGCTTGTGATTTTGGTTACCACTGTTGCCGTTGCCCGCATTGGTGTTGTTGTGGTCCTGGCTGGTGAAAAGTCCAGCGGGATAGGAAGGTCCGAGTGGGAAATTGGTGACATCAATCCCGTCTTGACCATTCACACCGTCGATGCCGCCTCCATCGACGATCTTGAAGGAGCCGACGAAGGCGTTGTCACCGCGGTTGTAGATGACGAAGTTGGATCCACCTTGGCTCGACACAATCAGATATCCGGTCCCCTGCCGACCATAATAAATGGCGGAGTTCTTGACGTTCTCCACTATTCGTCCACCGGTTGCCACGGTGCGATCCACGAGTGACCGGGTTGAACCGTCCCCCGGCTCAGCTCCGTACCGCCACAAGCCGACTTTCTCCTCGGACACATAGACACGTTGCAGCTCATCATCTGCCGAAATACCTTCGGAGCTGTCGCCGTTGTCGAAAGAACGCACGGCCGTCCCTCGAACCGATCCGTTGGAGCCGTCCAGCTCGAACTGGGTTATCACGTTCGTATTGAAGTCATGCACGAAGGCGTAATACTTCCCGGAGACTGGGGAGTGATACATCCCGAAGCCGCGAGGCCTACCTGGAGTGCTGATGCGTCCCACCTCTGTCAGCGACCGGTCCGCGACGTTCACCTTGTAGAAGCGAACGCCGGTCGACTCCACATTCCTCTCCGTCACGCCGACGAGAGCGGTGCGCTCGCTGCCCAACGGAAAGTTGTACCGGAGGTCGACGTTGTTCATACTGCCGTGCAGGTAGAAATGTAACTGGCGTCCCGACAGGTCGTAGACCCCCACACCTCCGGTACTTAATTTGTCCGTACCGATCACCACGCTCTGCGACGGATCGGTGGGGTGTATCCAGATCGCGGTGTCGTCTGCCGCGTCACTAGAGCTCGGAACGGGTGTTGTCTCTGCCGACGGAGTCACGAGGACGTCCGCCGCATGCGCTTGCGGGGCGATGAGTACGTTGAGGCCTGCGAGGGCGGCAGCTAAAACCGCGACAAGCAGGAGCCGGAGCAGCGTGGGAGCGTGGCGCAAGGATCCGCCAGCCGCCTGCGTGCGTCGAACACTAACAGTGTGAGCCATGGATTTCCTATCCGTTGGCCGGTGCCCCCAGCAACATTCAGCGCCGTAGATGAATCCTACCCGCGGCCGGACCAGCCCAGAATAAGGCCAGGTACCCGAATATCGGCTGGCACTACCTGATTTTCTGCCCCCGGTACTTGGTTGCTGGCTTGAGAACTACGCCGAACACGGGCACGTCGACCCATACGTTCACACCGAATCCCAGCACAGCGGGCAGACCGATCTACTATGCGATTCAAGTACTCACTTCCCGCCCGCAAAGTACGCGTGTTCAGCGGGGCTTCCGGGTTCTACACTGAAGATCCAGGGCGCCGGAGCCCTGCCCGTGCTGTGGGAGGAATGGCCATGTCGGTCCAAGAACCGTTGAGATTCCGCAAGGCTTTGCTGGCCGGCGTGATTGCTCTGGCCCTGACCGGTACGGGTGTGGCCATCGCCTGGTCCGCCACAGACGCGCCGTCGCCGTCGCCGTCGGCCTCTGCGCCGGGGAAATCGGACAAGGCTAAGGGCCAGGAGAAGCCGGCCAAGGCCCAGCGCCCGCAGCACCTGCACAGTGAAAGTGTGGTGAAGAAGGCGGACGGGACGTTCGAAACCGTGCTGACCCAGCAGGGCACCGTGGAGGCCGTCAGCGAAACCTCGCTCACCGTCAAAAGCGAGGACGGTTTCACCCAGACCTACGCCGTCAACGCAGAGACCAGGATCATCAAGTTCCCTGCCCCGGCCGCGGACGGTTCGCCGGCAACGGGCGACGACGGCAAACGGCTGAAGCGGTCAGAGGTCACCTTCGCGGAAATCGCCACGGGTGAGGCCGTCAGGGTCTCCGGCGTGAAGAACGGTGACAACGCCACCGCCCGGCAGATCGTCGAAGGCACGGGTCCGGGCCACGGAAAAGGCCTAGGCAAGGGGCACGGTCACGGGTTGGGCAAGGGCCTCGGCCACGCCAAGCGGCTGCCGCCAAGTCAGTAGCGCCAACTGTCGTTCTGAGCCCTGAAAACGAAGTTACGGCTACTCAGTTGGGTTAGCCCTGCTCCACCAGCCCGGTCATGATCGCCTGCAGCGCCTCGCACACAATCATCACCGAGCGGCGCTTCAGGTTCTCCGGCCGGGCCAGGATATCGATCCGCCGCCGGGTGCTGATGCCCTCCAGCGGCCTCAGCACAATGCCCGGGTTGAGCACGGGCCGCGCCGTATGCCGCGGCAGCAGGCCCACCACACCGCCCGCCGCCACCAGCGCGGCCACGGTGGAGTAGTCGTTGATCCGGTGGACGATGTTCAGTTCCTTGCTGGAGACGGCCGCGACGGCGGAAAGGACGTCGGCGGGGGAGTATCCGGTGTGGCTGGTCACCCAAGGTTCGCCCACGACGTCGGCCGCGGTGAGCGTGCCCTGGCGGGCCAGGCGGTGGTCAGCCGGCAACGCAACATCCAGCGGTTCGTGCGCCAGCGGAATCACCGCAACACGCTCCTCCGGCCAGCGCGGGCTGTGGTCCATCCGGTGCGCCAGCACCAGGTCGTACCGCGCCGTCAGCGCCGGGAAGTCCTGCTGCGCCACGTCCTCGTCGGAAAGCTGGATCCGCGGCTGGCCGGGCGCGTCCAGCATGTGCGCGAGCGGCGCGAACAGCGCCTGCCCCGCGCTGTGGAATCCGCTGATGGTCACGGTGCCCACCGGCGAGCCGTGATAGGCGCCGATGGCTGTCCGGGCGTCCGCCATGGCACTGACGACGGCGGCACCGGCGTCGGCGAGCACCTGCCCGGCCTCGGTCAGCACCAGGTTGCGGCCCTCCTTCCGGGTCAGCGGAACCTCAACATTGCGCTGCAGCAGTGCCAGTTGCTGGGACACCGCGGAGGGCGTGACCATCAGTGTCTCCGCCACCGCCTTCACGCTGCCCAGGGCTCCGAGTTCGCGGAGGATTTCCAGCTGATGAATTTCCATCCGCCCAGTCTATGCATTAGTGAACACTTCATCGTCGATTGAGAGAATTCTGCTTGTGCTAATGCTTCGAAGTGGCTCTAATAAAGGGAGACCACACCCGCAGGCCGCGGGTCGCTGCCAACAGTCAGGAAGCCAATGAAGGCACTCTACAAGTCCGGTGCACACGCCGGGTTCGAGCTGGTTGACCGGCCCGAGCCCGAGGCCGGCCCCAGCGACGTCAAGATCCGGGTCATGACCACCGGGATCTGCGGCACCGACCTGCACATCCAGTCCTGGGACGCATGGGCGCAGGGCATGATCCAGGCGCCGCTCATCGCCGGCCATGAGTTCTACGGTGAAGTAGTGGAAATCGGCGACGGCGTCCGCGACGTCAAGGTGGGGGACCGCGTATCCGGCGAAGGCCACGTGGTCTGCGGAATCTGCCGGAACTGCCGCGCAGGCCGCCGCCAGATGTGCATCCACACCGTCAGCGTCGGCGTCCAGCGGGACGGTGCCTTCGCCGAGTACGTGGTCATCCCGGAGACTAACGTCTGGGTCCACCACGATCCCTCCATCACCCCGGAACTCGGCGCGATTTTTGATCCGTTCGGCAACGCCGTGCACACCGCACTCAGCTTCCCGCTGGTGGGCGAGGATGTGCTGATCACCGGGGCAGGACCCATCGGCCTGATGGCCATCGCCGTGGCCCGCCACGCCGGGGCGCGCAAGATCGCCATCACCGATGTCTCCCAGCCCCGGCTCGACCTGGCACGCCAGCTGGGCGTCGACCTGGCCATCGACGTCTCCACCACGCGCGTCAAGGATGCCCAGCGTGAACTCGGGATGCGCGAGGGCTTCGACATCGGCATGGAAATGTCCGGCCACCCCACCGCCCTGCCTGAGATGATCAACAACATGAACCACGGCGGCCGCATTGCCATGCTCGGCCTGCCCAGCCAGGACATCACCATCGACTGGGGCAAAGTGGTCACGCACATGCTGACCCTGAAGGGCATCTACGGCCGGGAAATGTATGAGACCTGGTACGCCATGAGCGCCATGCTCTCCTCCAACCCCGTGCTGCACGCCGGCATCTCAGCGGTAGTGACGGACAAGCTGCCCGCCGCAGAATGGGAAAAAGGCTTCGCCACGGCCCGCGCCGGCATCGGCGGAAAAGTTGTCCTCGACTGGACCGAACTCTAAGGAGCACCATGTACACCTCCATCAAGGACCAGCTGCAGGCTGAGCTGGACGACATCCGCACCGCCGGGCTCTTCAAAACCGAACGCAGCATCAACTCCCCGCAGTCCAGCCACATCACGGCAGGGCAGATCGGCCAGCCCGGCGCCACCGTCCTGAACTTCTGCGCCAACAACTACCTGGGCCTCGCGGACCACCCGGACATCATCGCCGCGGCCAAAGAGGCCATGGACTCACGGGGCTTCGGCATGGCCAGCGTCCGCTTCATCTGCGGCACCCAGGACCTGCACCTGGAACTGGAAGCCAGGGTCTCCAGGTTCCTCGGGACCGAGGACACCATCCTGTTCTCCAGCTGCTTTGACGCCAACGGCGGCGTCTTCGAATCCCTTTTCGGGCCGGAGGATGCCATCATCTCCGATGCCCTCAACCACGCCTCCATCATCGACGGCATCCGGCTCTGCAAAGCCCAGCGGTTCCGCTACGCCAACCAGGACATGGCGGACCTCGAGGCAAAGCTCTTTGAAGCGAAGGATGCCCGCCGCAAGATCATCGTCACAGACGGCGTGTTCTCCATGGACGGCTACCTCGCGCCGCTGGAGGCCATCTGCGACCTCGCCGAGAAGCACGACGCCCTGGTCATGGTGGACGACTCCCATGCCGTCGGGTTCATGGGCGCCAACGGGGCCGGAACCCCCGAACACGCAGGCGTGTCCTCCCGCGTGGACATCTACACCGGAACGTTCGGCAAGGCACTGGGCGGCGCGTCCGGCGGCTACGTGTCCGGCCGCAGCGAAGTGGTGGACATGCTCCGCCAGAAAGCACGCCCGTACCTGTTCTCCAACTCCCTGGCCCCCGCGATCGTCGCCGCCACCATCAAGGCGCTGGACCTGGTGCAGAACTCCGGTGACCTGCGGACCCGGCTGTTCGAGAACGCCCGGCTGTTCCGCCGCCGGATGACGGAGGAGGGCTTCGAGCTCCTGGACGGCGAGCACGCCATTGTTCCGGTGATGTTCGGGGACGCGGTGCTGGCGGCAAAGGTTGCGGACCAGATGCTCCAGCACGGCGTCTTTGTCACCGCGTTCAGCTTCCCGGTTGTTCCCCGCGGCGCCGCCCGGATCCGTGTGCAGCTTTCAGCGTCTCACTCAGCGGACGACGTCGAAGCGTGCGTGGGTGCGTTCGTCGCCAGCCGTGCGGCGGTAGCAGGCTAACCCAGCCGCGTTAACCCAGCCGCGCTAAACCCCTGGCGGGTGCCCGGCGCGGCCGCAGGGCAACTCTGCAAGGATGGAGCCATGGCAGCACACTACGACGTCCTGATTGTGGGAGGCGGCATCGCCGGCCTGTCCCTGGCGTCCGCGCTCGCGGGCAGCTGCAGCGTGGCGCTGGTCGAGGCGGAGCAGGAGCTGGGGTACCACACGTCCTCCCGTTCCGCCCGCCAGCTCATTCCCAGTTACGGCCCGGACGCGGTCCGGGAGCTCACGGTCCGGACCCTGGAACTGATCGCTGCCCGGGACGCCCAACTGCCCGAACCCGTCCTGACGCCGCGAAGCTTTATGCTGATCGGCACAGAGGAATCGGTCCGCGCCGAGGGCAGCGGCCACATGAATGCCATCACGCATGAACGGGCACTGGAGCTGTGCCCTGCACTGGTGCCCGGAGCTTTCTCCGCCGCAGGCCTGGACACCGGATCCTTCGGCTGCAACGCCCCGCTGCTGCTGGCCGACCACCGCCTGCGGGCGGAGGCCGCCGGCGCCGACATCATCACCGGCGCCCGCGTCCATTCCGCCCAGCGGCTGGGCTCCGGGTGGGAAATCGGTGCCGGGCAGGAAGCCTTCCAGGCCGGGGTTATGGTCAACGCCGCCGGCGCGTGGGCCGACGAACTCGCCGTTATCAGCGGTGTGGAGAAGCTCGGGCTGCAGCCGTACCGGCGCACGGCGGCGATTGTCGACGTCGAACATCCACTTCCTGAGGGCAGTCCCATGGTGGCGGCAGCGGACCACACGTTCTATTTCCGCCGGGAGGGCACCGACGTGCTGATCTCGCCGTCGGAAACGGTGCCCAGCGGACCCGAGGACGCCCGGCCGCGGCCCGGCGATGTCGAGCGGCTGATCGTGAAGCTGAACGAGCTGACAACATTGGGAATCCGCGGAGTCCGGAGCACGTGGACGGGGCTCCGGACCGAGGCTGCCGACGGCGTCCCGGTAGCCGGATTCGACGCCGAAGCCCCCGGGTTCTACTGGCTGGCTGGGCAGGGCGGGTACGGTTTCCAGACGTCATCGGCCATGGCTGAGCTCGCCGCCGCGCAGATCCTGGCCGGACAGGGCACCGGGCACCGGGCGGCCGCTCCGGCCCACGATCCGGCATCCCGGACAGTGGAGGCGCTGGCCGCCACACGCTGGTCCGTCCGGCGCTGAACAATGGAACCCATGAGCACCCTGATCACCAACATCGCCGAGCTGATGACCCAGGACCTGGAACACCGCGTCCTGAAGAATGCCGCCGTGGTGATCGAGGGCGAACGGATCGCCTGGGTCGGTTCGGCCGCGGATGCGCCGGCGGCCGACGACGCAGTGGACGCCGGCGGCCGGGCCGTATTGCCGGGCTGGGTGGATTCGCACACACACCTGGTCTTCGCCGGCGACCGCACGGCGGAGTTCGAGGCGCGGATGGCAGGGGAGTCGTATTCGGCCGGGGGCATCGCCGTCACCATGGACGCCACCCGGCGCGCGTCCGATTTCGACCTCACCCGGCTGGCGATGGCACGTGTGTCCGAGGCCGTGTCGCAGGGCACCACCTACCTCGAAACCAAGACGGGCTACGGGCTGGATATTGAGCACGAGGCCCGGAGCGCCCGGATCGCCTCGACTGTCGTGGACGAGGTCACCTATCTGGGTGCCCACCTTGTCCCCGCGGGCACCGATGCGGAGGCCTACACCGATCTCGTCTGCGGGCCCATGCTTGACGCCGTCCGGCCGTACGTCCGGTGGGCGGACGTCTTCTGCGAGGAAGGCGCCTTCACGGCGGAGCAGTCCCGCCGTGTGCTGGAGGCGTGCCGGGCCGCCGGACTGGGAATCCGCGTCCACGGGAACCAGCTCGGCGAGGGTCCCGGCGTGCAGCTGGCGGTGGAACTCGGGGCAGCCAGCGTGGACCACGTGAACTACCTGTCGGCCCGTGATGTGGCGGTCCTGGCGGAAAGCTGGTCGGGCTGGAACCCGGGAACCGGCACTGGTGCCCGCGGCACCGTGGCAACCTGCCTCCCCGCGTGCGATCTCTCCACCCGGCAGCCGTTGGCCCCGGGGCGTGAACTGTTGGACGCAGGCGTGCAGGTGGCGCTGGCTTCCAATTGCAATCCGGGTACCTCCTACACCAGTTCCATGGCGTTCAACGTGGCGACGGCCGTGCTGCAGATGCGCCTGAGCGTCCATGAAGCGGTGCGCGCCGCAACGTATGGCGGCGCGCTGGCGCTGCACCGGGAGGCAGGGCGCGACGCCGACGGCGAACGGGCGGTGGGTTCGCTCGCCGTCGGGCATCGTGCGGACCTGCACATGCTTAACGCCCCCTCAGCAACGCATCTCGCTTACCGCCCGGGCATGCCGCTCACGTACGCCGTGTGGCGGGCCGGTGTACGGGCACGCTAAGTACAGACGCACTTAGTGATTGCGAGATGATCATTTGTGCCTGTTATGATCAGATAACGTCATATATTGGTGACTGTTTGATCGCTGAGAGGCCCCCATGACCCGCACCGACCGCCTGACGGCCATCCTGGACATTCTCGCCAAGACCGGCCAGGTGGAGGTCGAGGAGATTGTCTCGCAGCTTGCGGTCTCGCCGGCCACGGCGCGGCGGGACCTGGACAGCCTGGCCAAGCGTCGGCTGCTGACCCGGACCCGGGGCGGGGCCACCACCGGCGCCCTGGCCTACGACCTCCCCGGGCGGTACAACCGTGACGACCACGCCGAAGCCAAGGAGCAGATCGCCCAGGCCGCCTCGGCGCTGATTTTTCCCGGCGCGGTGATCGGTCTCTGCGGCGGCACCACCAGCACGGCCCTGGCTCAGATCCTGGCCACGCGCGAGGACCTCAACGCTCCCGGCCACCAGTCCACCCTGACGGTGGTCACCAACGCCATCAACATCGCTGCGCAGTTGGCTGTCCGTCCAAACATCAAAGTCATGGTGACCGGCGGCATCCTGAACCCCCGTTCGTACGAACTGGTGGGCCCGTACACCGACATCATCATGCAGAAGGTGGTCATGGACATCGCCTTCATCGGCGTGAACGGCATCGACCCCGAGGTCGGTCCCACCAATACGGGGGAGGGCGAAGCGTCAGTGAATGCCCTGCTGGCCAGCCGGGCCCGGATCTCGTACGTGCTGGCCGACTCCTCCAAGGTGGGCGTCAGAGCCTTCGCCACCATGGACGGTTACGCGTTCACCCGCCTGATCACTGACTCCGGGATCTCCGCCGAGGATAAGGCAGCGTTCGAAGCCAATGGCACCGAAGTGATCGTGGCCCCACACTAGGCGAGCAGCAACAACCCCTAGAAGATCACCGGCGGCGCATTCAGGACGGTCTCGTCCACCCGGCGGTCCACCCATTGGCTGAACGGAATGTCGAGTTCGTACTTGCCCAGGTCGGTGCGCAGGAGGGTCCGCACCGCGGCATTGTCCGGGTTGTTGAGCGATTCGAAATACTCCACCGACCAGTGGAACCAGCGCATGCAGAACAGGCGCATGGTGAGCCCGTGGGTCACCAGCATGGTGTTGGGGGCGTAGTCCGGTTTGGACCAGTGCCGGTACAGCGTCTCCATAAAGGATGAGATCCGGTCGTAGACGTCGGAGCCGGATTCGCCTTCCCTGAACCGGTAGAAGAAATGGCCGTAGGCGTTGCGGAGTTCCTTCTGGTCCTCGATGTCACCGGTGATCTGGAAGTTGGCCCAGTCCTGCTCACGGAGGCGCGGCTCTTCGATCACCCGCTCCGTGAGATTGCCGAGGTTGAGTGCCTCCAGAGTCTGGTGAGCCCGCAGGTACGGGGAGACGTAGACGCAAACCTGCCGGCCGTCCAGCTCGCGGCGGATCCGTTCGCCGGCCGCCGTGGCCTGCGCCAGGCCCAGAGAAGTCAACGGAATCCGGTAGTCCGGGACCCTGTTGTAGATGGACGTATCGACATTGGCCGCGGACTGGCCGTGCCGGATCATGAAGATTTTCCCTGGCGCGCTCATAAGCCCCAAGCATAGGTGCCGCCGCATGGACGCTCTCTCACTTTGGTGCGTTTTCGGCGGACGCTTTCTCACTTTGGTCAGCCCCGGCGAGCTGGCCACCCCCGAATCAGCGAAGAACCAGAAACTACAGGCAAGATGGAACCATGTTGGTTCCCTCCCGCCGTCGGCTGCGGATTGAAGTCTGGATTGTGCTGGGTCTGTCCCTGGGGCAGTCCGCCGTCTACTCGGTGGTGCAGCTGCTGGACAAGATGACGCGTGCACCGCTGGCCGAGGGTACGTCCACGCTGAACCGGTCACAGAGCCCCCGCGAATACTTCGACCTCACCTACCAGCTGCTGGACATCATTTTCGCCCTTGTGCCCGTGCTGCTGGTCATCTACTTCCTCACGGACCAGCGGCAATCCGGCGCCGGAGTGAGCCCCCAAGGCTGGTCCGCCTTCCGGAAGCTGGGGTTCAACTTCGCCCGGCCGGGCCGTGACCTGCTGCAGGGCTTTGGCCTCGCGGCGCTGATCGGGATCCCGTCGCTGGGCCTCTACGCAGCGGGACGTGCCCTGGGGATCACCACCGCCATCATCCCCAGCGCACTCGACTCGTACTGGTGGACAGTCCCCGTCCTGATCCTGTCCGCGCTGCGGCACGCTGTCGTGGAAGAAGTCATTGTGGTGGGCTACCTCCTGGACCGTTTCGGCAAGTTCGGCTGGAGCATGCCCCTGGCCATCTTCACCAGCTCGATGCTCCGCGGCAGCTACCATCTTTACCAAGGCTTCGGGCCGTTCATCGGCAACGCCGTGATGGGTGTGGTCTTCGCCTGGCTCTACACGAAAACCAAGCGGATTATGCCGCTGGTCATCGCGCATGCCCTGCTGGACATCGTTGCCTTCGTTGGCTTCAGCCTCTTTGGCAGGGCTGTGGGCCTGGGGTAAGGCGGCCGTGGTTCCCGTGCCGCACAGGTGAACTGAACCGGGTCCGGCCTTAAGAGGATTCGGCCGCCATCGGTGGGTGGCATCATTGGCACCCGCTGATGGCGGCCGAAGCTATTTAACGTGCAATCAGATGGTGACTGCTCCGGTAGCGGTTTCGAAGGTTACAGACAGGATGCCCGGGGTTCCATGCGGAGCCACCCAGTCAACGGCCACATCCTCCAGCGGCTTCTCGACGGGCTCGCCCAGCCATTCCGTCACGCGTTCGGCGGAACCGGCTATGGTCAGGCAGCTCATCTTGACGTTGCTCTCATAGGCGTTGGACGGGTGCAGGGCGGGGTCACCCTCCCACTTGAGCATGTACGGGACCTGGGGGTCCGCGATCAGGCCCAGGATGCCGATCTGCTTCCAGACCAGCTCGCGGCCGTCCGGGAACTTGCGGTTGCCGTTGACGGCGGCACGGCCCAGGCGGTCTTCGAACGGAGCGAGGTCGTCCACTTCGACGCACCAGCCCATCCAGCCGCCGCCGGCTTCGGACCGGGCCCGGACAGCCTGCCCGAAGGGAGCCTTGTCCGATGCCGGGTGGTTCAGGACCTCCACGACTTCCAGGTATTTATGGCCCGCGAGGGGAATAATCATGTTCCGGGTTCCAAACCGGGGGTGCACGCCACCCTTCACGGCTTCAACGCCGAGGGCGGACGAAATACGTTCGGTGGTGGCAACGAGGCCATCTTGTTCACAGGCGTAAGAGACGTGATCCATGCGCATGCCATCATCTTGGCACTTTGTGATCCGGCTCTCAGCTAAGGGTAGCCTTACCGGAATCCTGATGCGTCACGAGTGGACATTCCGCCGGGAAGCAGGAGAATAAACGGCCCGCTGACCACGTCCGTCGCAATCCTGTTCGCGTCAGGCAAGGCTTCCCGCTCTGAACGCAACCGAGCAGCGCCACACCACATCAAGGAGCCTTGAACGTCGAACGGATCGTCTTTCGAAACCCGCCAGATCCACGCTGGCCAGGAGCCGGACAGCGCCACCGGCGCACGGGCGCTCCAACCCCACGCGGGATGCCGTGGAACAGAGGATTGCCAGCCGGGAGGGCGGACTCGCGGGGCCGCTGCTGAGCTCGGGACAGGCCGCTGGAACCTTTGTCATCCTGAACATTTCCGAGGCCGGGGACCGCGTTGTGGCCAGCCCCAGCCTGTACGGCGGCACCTACCACCTCCTGGCACACACGCTCAAGAAGTCCGGTTTCTCCGTCACGATTGTGGCAGACCCGGCAACCTGGGCCATTGGCGCGACGCCGTCCAGCCCAACACCAAGCTCTTCTTCGCCGAAGTGGTCTCCCCCCGCAGGGACGCGGCCGGCCAGCCGCAGTAGGCCTCCCGCGAAGTCATAACCAGTCACACGCTTAGCAATAGACCGGGGCTGTTCGTACACTCAAAGCAGGTCATGAGTGCCAGCGACAGCCCCGGCTTGCTGGCCGGCAACCCTCTTTTGCGGTGGGGTGCCCCGGGTGAGGACCTGGCCTGCCGGTCAATTGACGGTGGGCAAGCGCATAGAAAAGGTCCTTCCATGACGATTACGATTTCCCGTACTGCAGCACCCGGAAACGGGGTGGTCCGTTACGCCAGCATCGGCGGACTCGAGCTCGAAGCCGGCGGTTACCTCCCGGAAGTCACCCTCGGCTATGAAACGTGGGGAACCCTCAACGCAGACGGCTCCAACGCCGTCCTGATTGAGCACGCCCTGACCGGAAGCACACACGTGACGCGCGGCGACAGCGACGAGCCCGGCTGGTGGGAACAGCTGGCCGGGCCCGGTGCGCCGGTGGACACGGACCGGTTCTTTGTGGTCTCGATCAACATCGTGGGCGGCTGCTACGGCTCCACTGGGCCGTCCTCGGATGCCCCGGACGGCAAGCCGTGGGGGTCCCGCTTTCCGTTGGTAACGCTGCGGGACACCACCGCGGCCGAGGCCAGGCTGGCTAACCAGCTGGGAATCCCGAGCTGGTACGCCGTGCTGGGCGGTTCCATGGGCGGCGCGCGGGCCCTGGAATGGGCGGTCACCTACCCGCAACGGGTTCAGCGGTGCGCCGTTATCTCGATCGGTGCCGCCAGCACGGCCGAACAGATCGCATTCGCCCAGGCGCAGACGCTCGCCATCCGCCTGGACAGCAATTTTAACGACGGCGACTACTACGGCGGTCCGCTGCCGGAGGACGGACTGGCCCTGGCACGGCGCATCGCGCACATCACCTACCGCTCCGCCGAGGAATTCCATGGCCGCTTCGGCCGGTCGGCCCAGCACCCCGAATCGCCGTTCCAGGCGGCAGCGCTGGGGGAGCGGGGCCGCTACCAGGTGGAAAGCTACCTGGACCACCAGGGCAAAAAGCTGGTACGGCGCTTTGATGCCAACAGCTATATCGCCATCACCGACGCCCTGATGAGCCACGACGTCTGCCGCGGGCGGGGCTCGCTGAACGAGGCGTTGGGCCGGGCCACCGCCAGGTTCTTCGTGGCTGCGGTGAACAGTGACCGGCTGTACTTCCCGTCCCAGTCCCGTGAACTGGCTGACGCGCTCCCGGGCGACGTGGACGTGCACGTTATTGAGGCCCCGATCGGCCACGACGGCTTCCTGACCGAGATCGGCCAGCTCGGCGTCCAGCTCCGAGACACGTTCCTCATCTAAGCGACAGAGGACACTTGAGCCCCTGCCCTTAAACGCGAGACGACACTTGAGGCCCTGGAATCAGGGCCTCAAGTGTCCTTTCGCGCTGACTAAGGGATCAGCCGTTCATGATGTCGGAGCGGCGCTTCATGTAGTCCTCCATGGCCAGCTCGCCGTTGCTGTACTGCTGGTCGAGTTCGGCCAGTTTCCGGGCACGGTATCCCTGCGGGCCCGACGGCGGCAGGGGAATGCCGGGGGCGGCAGGCTGCTGCGGTGCTTCCGCGCGCTGCTCCGGCATCCGCTTCTCCGGCACCTGCTGGCCGTTGGGTTGCGGCTGGCCGTACGGCGGGAACTGCTGATCCGCAGAAGGAATCGGCTGCATGGGCGGCAACGGCTGGCTCGGCGGCAGGGGCTCCGGGCTCATGATCTGCCGGAAGCCGCCACTCATATAGTCCTGCTGCGTATAGCCGTCACGGGGCTGCTTGTTCTGCGGCCCCGGGTACTGATCGCTGCCCGGGTACTGCCCGCCGCCTGGAAACTGCTCGGGGTAGCGCCCGGAAAAGCTCTGCTCCTGGTTCCGTTTGTTCACGGATTTCCGGTACATCCGCATCGCCATCGGTATTACGAACGACAGAATGATGATCCAGAAAAACAAGCTGTTCACGGTGTAGCGCCTCTCATATGTGTCCTTCCAGCTTAACCCCGGGGCCCACACGCGCGGCCGGGATCCCCAGAAAGGCCCCATACCGGTCCACGGCGTCCTGCACGTCATCTTCCGTGGCCCGGTCCGCGGCAGCGGACAGCCGGATATCAAGCTCACAGCGGCCGGAGAACATGGTGTGCCGCCAGCAGCCGGCCATCCGCCCGTCCAGCAGCACCACATGCATCGGATCCCCGGCGACCGGGAATGCCGGAGCGCTGCCGCCCAGATAGTGCCGCGTTGCGGAATAACCCATCACGTATTCGTCGTAGCACTGGATCAGATCGATCCGCGGTCCGGCCGCGGCCGTGGCATTGCCGGCCTCCGAACCGCCCTCCGCGCCGGCGTCGAAATAATGCTCGACGCCGTCAATCACCGACGTTGCCAGCGTTTCGGGAGCAGCCGCCAGGGACTGTTGGAGGCCGAGCCGCACGTCGGCCATGGTGAGCCCGGACCAATCGGCGCAGTCCTTGACCGTGGCCGGCCCGCGGCTGGTGAAGTAGCGCCGGACGAGCTCGCTGAGCGCTTCGGCCCGGGTGGGCGGCACGGCCGGGCCGGCAGGTACACGCTCGTCAAAAAGGGCGTAGGTCTGCTTCAAGGCCCCGCCCCGGCTGCGCACCGGCCACCCGCTGGTCAGGATCCCGCTGATCTCGGCGTGCATGATCAGGTAGGCCAGCCCGAAGCCGGTGGCCGCGAACCCTTCGTCCTGCAGCCGCGCGGCCAGCTGTTCGCGGGTCAGGTGTTGCCCGCCCCGGACGGCTTCGGCCAGGACCTGCCCGCTCCGGCCAGCGGCAGCGGCATCAATCCCGGTCTGCCGGTACATGCCCGCGTTGCCCTGGTGAAGCCGCGGCGCGGACAAGGCCGTCAGCCAGCGAAGATCCTCGCGGTGCACAAAATGCCAGGTGGGCCGCAGGATATGGGTGCGCAGGATACGCCCGTCGGACACCGCCTGCTCCACCTCCGAGGCGGTGGCCACCGCAGCCTCGGCAGCGACACGATGCGACGGCGCCCCGCCGGCAGCTCTAAGTCCGTTGGTCCGTTGCGCCAGGCTCCAGCGGGCGTACGGAAACTCCTGCGCCTGGACAGCCAGCAGGTGCCGGACGGCGTCCTCCGCGGCGTTCAGGCCGGGCCCCCGCAGCCGTTGGGCGTGAAGCCGCCGCCGCACCACCTCATCCGGATCCATGCCTGTCCGGGGGAGCCGTCCCTGGGTCACGCCGTGCCGCCGCTCACGCCGGGGCCGCCGCTAGCGCCGGGCGTCGGTGGTGCCCAGCGGCCCCTCGCCGGAACCCAACGGAACGCCCGGGCCAAACACAGGGCCCGGCGTCGGGCGTTTTGCGGTGATTCCGTCGCCGGAAGAGCGGTGGCGCAGCCGCCGCACCACCCACGGGACAAAGTACTCTCGGGCCCACACCAGATCCTCGGAGCGGGCTGTCCGCCACGTGCGGGCGGGCAGGGGCTTGGGCCGGAGAGGCTCGAGCGTGTGGTCCACGTTGAGCGATTCCAGCACCATGGCGGCGATGGTGTGGTGTCCCAGCGGCGAAAAATGCAGGCGGTCCTCGTCCCACATCTGCGGATCGTTCAGCTGCTTGAGCGACCACATGTCGGCGATGATGGCATCATGGCGGGCGGCCACTGTGCGGAGGTTCTCGTTGTAGATGGCCACCTTGCTGCGGATCCGTCCCAGGACCGAGGATCCGGTATCCGGACCGTTGAACAGCACCACCGTGGCGCCGCCCATGGCCAGGATCTGGACCACTGAATCAAGTTTTTCGGCGAGGGCGTCGGGGTCGCCGCCCGGTCTGATGAGATCGTTGCCGCCGGCGGAAAGGGTTATCAGGTCCGGCTTAAGCGCCAGGCACGGAGCGAGCTGCTGGTCCACGATCTGCTGCAGCAGCCGGCCGCGGACGGCCAGGTTGGCATAGGCGAAGTCCGCCTGGCCCCTGCCCAGTTCCTCGGCCACCCGGTCCGCCCAGCCGCGGAAGCCGCCGGGGCTTGTGGGGTCCGGGTCGCCGATGCCCTCGGTGAACGAATCTCCCATCGCCACATAGCGGCTCCAGGGGTGGGCTTCCGTGGCCCTGGGCGGGCTCTGCATGGCTTTTGCTTCATTCACGGTCCTATCCTGCCTCCTTGCTCACAAGCTACGCCACCGTAGGTAGTTACCGCCGGGTAACTGTAAGAATGGAAACCATGACTGACGCCCAAGTATTTCCCGCCCCCGTTGTTCTGTGGTCCCGGCCGGAGGACCAGCGCACCGGAAAGCCGCTGCTGGTGCTGCTCCACGGCTACGGCGCCAACGAACAGGACCTGCTGAGCCTGTCGGATATGCTTCCCGAAGACTTTGTAGTAGCTTCGCTCCGGGCGCCCCTGGCCACGGGCCCCGGGTTTATGTGGTTCCCCCTGACGGCCTCCATCGAATACACGCTCGACGCCGTCAAAGCTGGCGCCGGTTACGTGCAGGACTGGATTGACACCGTCAAAGCCGACCACCCGTCGGTGACGCTGCTCGGCTTTTCCATGGGAATGGCGATGGCCACCACGCTGCTCCGGCAGCGCCCCGCTGACTATGCCGCCGTCGTCGGGCTTTCCGGTTTTGTGGTCAACGCGGACGGGGACCCATCCTTCAAGGACGGCGAGCTGGACGGCACGGTGCCGCTCTTCTGGGGCCGCGACCAGCAGGACCCCGTGATCACCCCCGACAAGATCGACTACACCATGGGCTGGGTGCGCGGGCACGTCAAGCTCACCAAGGTCCTCTACACGGGCATGTGGCACGGCATCAACCAGCAGGAAATCGGGCACGTCTCCGAGTTCCTGACGCACGAGGTGCTGAACAAATAAACGTACGACGGCGGCCGGCGGCACAGTGCCGCCGGCCGCTTACGCTGTCCTCACCGACTGAGGCTGAGCCAGACCTGTTAAATCAGGCTTCCGGTGCCACAACCTGCACGGTCTGCCCGTTGACGGTGACGGTGTCGCCGTTGTGCAGCTGGCGTCCGCGGCGGTCCTCGATCTCGCCGTTGACCTTGACGAGTCCGTTCTTGATCAGTTCGGCGGCTTCCACGCCGTCCTCCACCAGGCTGGCGAGCTTCAGGAGCTGGCCAAGACGGATCATGCTGTCGCGGATGGGGATCTCTTGAATGTCCTGGTTGCTCATACAAGCAATAATGCCTGACGTAAGGTAAATCCAATGACCCACACCCCACGGCTGCCGCGCTTCGCGGGGCTCCCGCTGGCCGTAGGCGCGGGACTGGCCATTCCCGTCCAGGGCCGGATCAACGGGGCCCTCGGGGTACGGCTCAACGACGGCATCGCCTCGGCCGTGGTGGGTTTCAGCACCGGACTGGTGGTGATGATCCTGATCTCCCTGATCCTGCCCAGCGGCCGCGCCGGCCTGGCCAGGATCCTGCCGGCGGTCCGGACCCGGGCTTTCCCGCCCGTGTACGTGCTGGCCGGCGGCATCGGTGCCCTATTTGTCTTCGCGCAGTCCTTCACCGTGGGCATCCTGGGCGTGGCACTGTTTACCGTGGCCGCGGTGACCGGGCAGACCCTGAGCGGGCTGCTGGTGGACCGGCTGGGCATCGGACCGGCCGGCAAGAGGGCCGTGACTCCCATGCGGATCATCGGCTGCGTGCTGACGGTCGCCGCCGTGGCGTGGGCGGTTTCGCCGCGGCTGGCTGTCTCGCCGGGCTCCCCGGGCGCTCCTGCGGACGGAGCAGGCGGGCTGGAAACCTTGATTCTGCCGTTGATCCTCCCTGTCCTGGCCGGGTTCCTGATGAGCTTCCAACAGGCCATGAACGGGACCGCCACGGTCCACTACGGTTCGCCCGTCGCCGCCACGCTGGTGAACTTCGTGGCCGGCTCCGTGTTCCTGTGGATTGCCTTGGCCGTCAAGGTGGCTGTATTTGGGCCGGGCAATCCGTTGCCGGCCGAGTGGTGGTACTACCTGGGCGGGCCCATGGGCTGTGTGTTCATCGGCCTGGGTGCGCTGCTGGTCCGCAGCCTGGGCGTGCTGGTGACCGGGCTCGGCATGATCGCCGGACAGCTCCTTGGCTCCCTGGGGCTGGACCTCCTGGTGCCGGCCCCGGGGAGCGTCGTGGCCCCGGCCACCGTCCTGGGCACACTGCTGACGCTGGCCGCCATCATCCTGGCCACACTGCCGTGGCCGCGGGGCGCCTTCCGGAGGCAGCGGCCGGTAGGCTAGGACACGCAGTTCTCTGCATCTCGTTCCTTCGCCCGCCCCGCCCGCACCCAGCGGTGATGCACCCACGTGCAGCGGGGCCAGATACCCGCGGACCGCACCCAGCGGCCCTGTAGAAATTGGAGTCCACCATGGCAGCAAAATCCGTACTCGACCAGGTCATTTCCCTTTCCAAGCGAAGGGGTTTTGTGTTCCAGGCCGGTGAAATCTACGGAGGCTCGCGCTCTGCCTGGGACTACGGACCCCTCGGCGCCGAGCTGAAGGAAAACATCAAGCGCCAGTGGTGGCAGTCCATGGTCCGTGGCCGCGAGGACGTGGTGGGCCTGGATTCCTCCGTCATCCTGCCCCGCCAGGTATGGGAAGCCTCCGGCCACGTTGATGTCTTCTCGGACCCGCTCGTGGAGTGCCTCTCCTGCCACAAGCGCTACCGTGCCGACCACCTCGAGGAAGAGTACGAGGAAAAGAAGGGCCGCCCCGCCGAGAACGGCCTGAAGGACATTGCTTGCGTCAACTGCGGCACGCGCGGCGAATGGACCGAACCCCAGGAGTTCTCCGGCCTGCTCAAGACCTTCCTCGGCCCGGTGGCCAGCGACGAAGGCATGCACTACCTGCGCCCCGAAACGGCCCAGGGCATATTCGTGAACTTCAGCAACGTCCTGACCACCTCCCGCAAGAAGCCGCCCTTCGGCATCGGCCAGATCGGAAAGTCCTTCCGGAACGAGATCACACCGGGCAACTTCATCTTCCGCACCCGTGAGTTCGAGCAGATGGAAATGGAGTTCTTCGTCGAGCCCGGCACGGACGAAGAGTGGCACCAGTACTGGATGAAAGAGCGCATGTCCTGGTACACCGGCCTGGGCATCCGGGAAGAGAACCTGCGCTTCTTCGAGCACCCGCTGGACAAGCTCAGCCACTACTCCAAGGGCACCACGGACATCGAATACCGCTTCGGCTTCCAGGGCTCCGAATGGGGCGAGCTCGAAGGCATCGCCAACCGCACCGACTTCGACCTCTCCACGCACTCCAAGGCCTCCGGCCAGGACCTGAGCTACTTCAACCAGGCCACCAACGAGCGCTACACCCCGTACGTGATCGAGCCGGCCGCGGGCCTCACACGCTCTTTCATGGCGTTCCTGGTGGACGCGTACACCGAGGACGAGGCACCCAACGCCAAGGGCGGCGTCGACGTCCGTACCGTCCTGCGCCTTGACCCGCGCCTTGCCCCCGTCAAGGCTGCGGTGCTGCCGCTGAGCCGCAACGAGGACCTCTCGCCGAAGGCCAAGGACCTGGGCGCGCAGCTGCGCAAGAACTGGAACATCGACTTCGACGACGCCGGCGCGATCGGCCGCCGCTACCGCCGCCAGGACGAGATCGGCACCCCGTTCTGCATCACCGTGGACTTCGACACCCTCGAGGACCAGGCCGTGACCATCCGTGAACGCGACTCCATGAGCCAGGAACGCGTCTCGCTGGACAAGGTGGAAGGCTACCTGGCCGCCCGCCTGATCGGCGCCTGAGCATGGCGATCGAATACCGCGAATGGCGTGAGGGCGATGACCTGACGCTGCTGGAAATCTGGGGCGGCCCGGAGACCGAACAGGCCCGGCAGTTCCGCGGTGCCCTGACCGTCTCCTCGGCCGGCGCGGACGGCACCCCGTGGCGCCGCTGCATCGTGGCCGAGGACGTCATTGACGGCGTCGGCATCCCGGTGGCGGCGGGTGTGGTTTACGAGGCCTCGCTGCACCCGGAGCGGCTGTGGACCTACATCGAGGTGGCGCGCGATCACCGCCGCGCCGGCATCGGTGCCACGCTGCTGACCATGCTGCGCCGCGAAGCCGGGCAGGCGCCGTCGGGCGTTACCCGGCTGCGCGCGAAGGTGCAGCCGGGCACTCCGGGGGCCGCGTTCGCCGAGGCGTTCGGGCTCGCGCCCATCCAGCGTTCCCGGCTGGTGGTGGTGGAGCCGGGTGCCCTGAAGCTGCCAGTGTTCCCTGCGAAGAACGACGGCGGCGGGCTGGCCAATGACGAAAACGCCGGTTCCGACGTCGTGATGGACCTCGCCACCGGCTCGGTTGAGCTGACCGACGTCGTGGGGCGGTATTACACGTCGATCCACGGCTGGGATTCGCCGGGAGTGCTGTCGGTGGGGCAGGTGCAGAAGCTGTTCCTGGATGACCTCACCGGCGCCCACGGTGCGCTGGTGCTGCGAGCCGAGCCGGGATCCGCTTTTGGCGCCGGGGTTTCCCCCAGCAAGAAGGGCCGGATCCGCGCCTTTGCGGTGAGCTATGCGGAGGCAGCCCAGGACCCGACGGCGGATGCGTCGGCCCAGGGCGCGAAGGCCACGGATGTGTTTGTCGGCCACGAGCCCGCGCTTGAGGCAGACGACGCCGCAGCAGCCGTCCGTGACCTGCTCTCGCTCCTCGCGTACCAGCACCCGGTCATGCTGGAACTGGACGATTCGATGACAGCGCTGCGCGCCGCCGTCGAGCCCTTGCTGGAATCCGGCAAGGCGCGCCAGGCCGGTGCCGAAACGCTGATCGTCTCGGACTGACCCCACCCACCCGCCCAACTGACTCGCAGTTAACGCTCCCAAACCGCGAAATGACGACGTTAACTGCGAGTCAGTTGGGGGAGGTCACCGGCGTTTGGGCAGCCACGGGATGAAGCCGCTGGTCGCTTCGACGTATTCCCGGTAGCCGGGCCGTCCGGACATCGCCTTTTCCGTCAGGGGCTTCCCGGTCTTCCCGGCGAGCGTCCACACCATCAGTGCCGGGGACAGGATGGTCAGGGTGCCCGGCCAGGAGTCTGCGGCAATGAGGAAAAGCCCCGTCCAGATGGCCGCATCGCCGAAATAGTTGGGATGCCGGGTGTACCGCCACAAACCGGTATCCAGCACTGTGCCGCGGCGGGACGGATCCTTCTTGAACCGGGCCAGCTGCCAGTCGCCCACGGTCTCGAACACAAACCCCGTGACCCACAGCAGGACGCCGAGCACGGCCACCCACCCCACGGGCCCGGTGGCGAACATCCCCACCTGCAGCGTCAGGGACACAAAAAACATAACCACGCCCTGCGGCAGGTAGACACGGCGGAGCGCAAACGCGTTCCTGGATCCGGGCGCCGGGTCCAGCAGGGCCTTGTAGCGCGGGTCTTCATGTCCGTCGCGCGCCCGCCACCCAATGTGGGCTCCGAGCCGCAACCCCCAGACCGCCGTCAACAGAAGCAACAAGGCTCGGCGGGTGTCATCGCCCGATCCGGCCGACAGGAACCAGGACACCACGGCCACCGCAACGAAGCCGGGGCCCCACGCGACGTCCATCACCGAGTGCCGTCCTTGCCGGACGGCCACGCCGAACGTCAGCGCCAGGACCGCCAGGACTGCCAGTGCTGTCCAGGGCAGCGACGCGGCGAATGCCGACCAGGGAAATGGGCTCACAGGGCCACCTCAGCGGCGGACCCTGGCACCAGCTCAGCCAGCTTGTTCGAGGCATGGTGCGTGAATCCGGTGCGCACGGCGAAGGCCTTCATCACAAAACCGGTGGTCAACGTGTGCCACAGCGGGCCACGGCGCACCATAAAATGCCCGGCACCGTGCAGCGAAACATACTGCATGGGAGCTGCTGTCCCGCTGGCTCGGCGCGCAAACGCCAAGGACTGGGACGGGCTGGTCATATGGTCTCCGGCACCGTGGACAATCAGGACCTTGCGTCCGGCGAGCGGGGTGGCGGGTGTCTCCGGGCTGAGCCACGGGGCCAGCGCCACCACGGCGTCCACCTGCGGATGGTCCGCGGCGGTCACGGCGGTGAGGCCGCCCATGGAATGCCCCACCAGATACACAGGAACCCCAGGGTGCTGCGCACTGATTTGCTGGAGGGCCCAGCGGGCATCCTGCAGTGCGGACCTGTCCGGCCCGTTCCAGCCACGCACGCTGTTCCGCAGGGACCACACCGCCAGCCCGTGGTCCTTCCCGGCACGGTGCAGGTGTCGGGCGAACGTGACCATGCGCAGCGGGCTCAGGTGGCGGGCCTCCACGGGCTCAAAGCTGTGTGCCTTGCCCCCGTGCAGGACCAGTGCCACGCCCCGCGTTGTCCCGCGGGCCGCCAGCACAGTAAGTGCAGCCTCCCGCCTCGCAGCAGGTTCGTTGGTGTGGAATTCAGTCCTGCGGTCCGTCACGCGTGGTTCCTCCCGGTTCCTGCCATTTACCAACCCTAAGGCGCCGGACGTAGAGTTCAAGGTATGAGGTTCAACTGCTGATGGGCTCCGGTCACACCCACGTTTCAACAGATCATTCGGAGCCGACGGCCCAGGCGATTGCTGCCCGCCGGAAGGCAAACGGCATCCTGGCCGCGGTGCTGGTGCCGCTGACGCTTCTGACCCTGGCGGGCATGGCCATGCTGTGGCCGTCCGGGTCCAAGGACGGCATCTCCCTCGCCAACCCCTATTCGGCGGCGCCCGGCGTCACCTTCGATACGGGCAAGATCCAGAGCGTCATGGAAGAAAGCTGCATGCAGGGCTCCACCGCCCCCGGCCAATCCTCGGACACCAGCGGCCAGCCCGCCCCCGCCGGCTCCGACTGCATGTTTGCCTTCACGGAACCGGACCAGGGCGGCAGTCCCGTCAAAGTGGTGATCAATCCCGACGTCGCCAAGTCCCATGGCGTGAAGCCGGGGGACCAGATCAGGTACCTGAACCTTTCCAACGCCCAGGGCGCCGCGGCGTCGCAGGGGTCCCCGGCCTACATCTTCGTTGACTTCGTCCGGACCCTTCCCATCGTGATCCTGGCGCTCCTCTATGCCCTGGTGGTCATCGCGGTGGCGCGCTGGCGCGGATTCCGGGCGCTGCTGGGGCTGGTGGGCGCGTATTTCGTCCTTGCCGGCTTTATGCTGCCCGGGCTCGTGGAGGGCAAACCTCCGCTGCTGCTGGCCCTGGTGGGATCAACGGTGATCATGATCGGGGTCCTGTATTTTGCCCACGGATTCTCCGCCCGCACATCAACGGCGCTGCTGGGCACCATGTTCGGCCTGGCCATCACGGCGCTGCTCGCAGCCTGGGCCACCGACGCCGCCAACCTCGCCGGAGTGGGCAGCCATGACGCCACCACCCTGATCAACACCTCGGCCAACATCTCCATTTCCGGGGTGATCCTGTGCGGCCTCATCATCTCCGGCCTTGGTGTCCTGAACGACGTCACCATCACGCAGTCGTCCGCCGTCTGGGAACTCTACGAGTTGGCTCCCGGCACCAGCGCCCGCAAGCTCTTCACGTCCGCCATGCGGATCGGCCGGGACCACATCGCCTCCACGGTCTACACCATCGCGTTCGCCTACGCCGGCGCGGCCCTGCCCATCCTGATCATTGTGATGCTGTACGACCGGCCGCTGGGGGACACCCTGACCAGTGCCGAGTTGTCCGAAGAAGTCATCCGCACGCTCGTCGGCTCCATAGGCCTGGTCCTCGCCATTCCCGTGACCACCCTGATCGCCGTGCTGGTGGTCAAGGCCACCGGCGTCCGGACGGCCGGACAGTCCGCCATCGGCGTCCCGGACGGAGACCGCCGCCCCGACCGCACCTCGGGCGCCGCCGCCATCAACGCGGACGACGTCGACGATACCGGTGCGCTCGCGGCGGCCGCGTTCGAGAGGCGGTCACGGCAGTCCACGGAAGGTTCCGACGATCCCGCCACCACCCGGAGGGGACGCCGGGCAGACCGCGGCTGGACGGGCAGCTGAACGACGCCAGGGGACCCAAATGGGCCCGGCGCGCCGATTTGCCCGCCTTTGCGACAATGGACAGGTGACTGTTACCGCAACGCCTCCCGCCCCCAAGCTGGAACTCCCGCCCCTGAAGCTGGGCCCCATCACGGTGGACACCCCCGTGATCCTGGCTCCCATGGCGGGCATCACCAACTCCGCGTTCCGTCGTTTGTGCCGTGAATACGGCGGCGGCCTGTACGTGGCGGAGATGGTCACCTCACGCGCCCTCGTTGAACGCACACCCGAATCACTGCGCATCATCTCGCACGACGACGACGAAAAAGTCCGCTCCGTCCAGCTGTACGGCGTGGACCCCGTGACGGTGGGCCAGGCAGTGCGCATGCTGGTCGAAGAGGACCGCGCTGACCACATCGACCTGAACTTCGGCTGCCCCGTTCCCAAGGTGACCCGGCGCGGCGGCGGGTCCGCCCTGCCCTGGAAGACCGACCTCTTCACGTCGATTGTCCAGACCGCGGTCAAGGAAGCGTCTAAGGGCAATGTCCCGCTCACCATCAAGATGCGCAAGGGCATCGACGATGACCACCTGACCTACCTCGACGCCGGCCGGATCGCCCGCGATGCCGGGGTCGCCGCCGTCGCGCTTCACGGCCGCACCGCCGCGCAGTTCTACTCCGGCCAGGCCGACTGGACTGCAATCGCCCGCCTGCGCGAGGCGCTGCCGGATATTCCCGTCCTGGGTAACGGCGATATCTGGTCCGCGGAAGATGCCGTCCGGATGGTCCGCGAAACCGGCGTCGACGGCGTGGTGGTGGGCCGCGGCTGCCAGGGACGCCCGTGGCTGTTCGGTGACCTCATGGCGGCCTTCGAAGGAAGCGACGTCCGCCACAAACCGGACCTGCACAAAGTGGCCGAGAGCGTCTACCGGCATGCCGAGCTGATGGTGGAAACCTTCGGTGATGAGGGCAAGGCCCTGCGGGAGATCCGCAAGCACATGGCCTGGTACTTCAAGGGTTATGTGGTGGGCAGCGAACTACGGACCAAACTGGCCATGGTGACCAGCCTGGAGGTGCTGCGCGAGACCCTGGACCAGCTGGACCTGGACTCGCCGTACCCCGGCGTGGATGCCGAAGGCCCGCGCGGCAGGGCAGGATCGCCCAAGAAGCCGGCACTGCCCAAGGACTGGCTGGAATCCCGTGCCCTGAACGCCGCGCAGTCCCAGGACATCTCCGCCGCGGAACTGGATGTTTCCGGTGGCTGAGACGCGCACCACGGCACAGGCCCTGCCGGGCTACGAGGCCCACGATTCCGCCCGCTGGGTGGAGGAACCGCCCAAAAACAACTACCGCTCCGACTTTGAGCGGGACCGCGCCCGGGTGCTGCACTCTTCCGCCCTGCGCCGCCTCGGCGCGAAAACGCAGGTAGTTGCCCCGGACACCGACGACTTCGTCCGCACCCGCCTGACCCACAGCCTCGAGGTTGCCCAGGTGGGACGGGAACTGGGCCGCGCCCTGGGCTGCGACCCGGACGTGGTGGACACCGCCTGCCTGAGCCATGACCTGGGGCACCCGCCCTTCGGGCACAACGGCGAGTCCGCCCTGAACGAGGTGGCCCATGCCATCGGCGGTTTCGAAGGCAACGCCCAGACCCTCCGGCTCCTCACCCGGCTGGAGCCCAAGGTCCTGGCCACCGACGGGCGCCCGGCCGGCCTGAACCTCACGAGGGCCAGCCTGGACGCGGCGGCGAAATACCCCTGGTCCGCGCTGAACGCGCCGGTCATCCACGGCCAGCGCACCAGCAAGTTCGGCGCCTACGAGGACGATCTGCCCATCTTCAACTGGATCAGGGAGGGTGCGCCGGAACGCCGCTCCTGCCTGGAGGCGCAGGTTATGGACCTCGCCGACGACATTTCCTATTCCGTGCACGACGTCGAGGACGCGATCGTGGCGGGGCACTTCCAGCTGCGCTGGATGGACAACCCGGACCACCGGGCACGTGTGGTGGGCTACGCCAAGCAGTGGTACCTCCCGCACAACGACCCCGCGGCGATCGATGCCGCCCTGGCCCGGTTGGAAGCCACCGACGTGTGGGTCCGCGAGGCCGACGGCAGCCGCAAGTCCATGGCCGCCCTGAAGGACATGACCAGCCAGCTGATCGGCCGGTTCTGCCAGAGCGCCCTGGAGGCCACCCGCGCCGTCTACGGCCCGGAAAACCTCACGCGGTACAGCGCTGAGCTGATGGTCCCGGACGAGACGGTCATGGAGATCGCGGTCATGAAGGGCCTGGCCACCACGTTTGTGATGACCACCGAACACCGCCAGCCCATCTACGAGCGCCAGCGCGAGGTGCTGCACGCCCTGGTTACCGCCCTGAACGCCACGGGGGACCGCCACCTGGAGCCGATGTTCGCGGCTGACTGGCGGGACGCGCCCGACGACGGCGCACGCCTCAGGGTGGTCATCGATCAGGTGGCGTCGCTGACAGACGGCTCGGCGCTGGCTATGTACGAACGGCTCGTGGGGAGCCTTCCCTCGCTGTGGTGACAGACGCCATAGCGACGCGTCCGCTGTCGGACCCCGGGACTAGGATGGCTCTGTGGCTGGCCTGATCAAACGTGAAGACATAGATGAAGTACGCCAGCGCACGGACATCAAGGAAGTGGTTGACGGCTACGTCACGCTCAAGGGTGCCGGGCTGGGAACCTACAAGGGCCTGTGCCCCTTCCACGACGAACGGTCGCCGTCGTTCACCGTGCGCCCCCAGGTGGGCAGGTACCACTGTTTCGGATGCGGCGAAGACGGGGACGTCATCGCCTTTGTGCAGAAACAGGACCACACGTCATTCCACGAGGCAGTGGAAAAGCTGGCTGCCCGCATCGGGTACGAACTGCGCTACGAAGACGGCGGCACCGGCCCCAACCGTGAGGAAGTGGGCAAGCGCCAGCGCCTCCTGGATGCCCACAAAATCGCCGATGAGTTCTTCCGCGCCCAGCTGCTGACGCCCGGGGCCGCCGAAGGCCGGAACTTCCTGTTCGGCCGCGGCTTCGACCGCGCCGCCTCGGAGCAGTTCGGCGTGGGCTACGCGCCGCAGGGCTGGGACGCGCTGCTGAAGCACCTCCGCGGCCGTGGCTTCACGGACCAGGAGCTCAAGCTGACGGGGATGTTCTCCGAGGGCAACCGGGGTATCTACGACCGGTTCCGCGGCAGGCTCATCTGGCCCATCCGCGACATCGCAGGCGACACCATCGGCTTCGGCGCCCGCAAGCTGTATGAGGACGACCAGGGCCCCAAATACCTCAACACCCCCGAAACCACGCTCTACAAAAAGTCCCAGGTGCTTTACGGGATCGACCTCGCCAAGCGCAGCATCGCCAAAGACCGGCAGCTCGTGGTGGTGGAGGGATACACGGACGTGATGGCCTGCCACCTGGCGGGAATCCCGACGGCGGTGGCCACCTGCGGCACAGCGTTCGGCACGGAGCACATCAAGATCGCCCGCAGGCTGCTGTCCGACGACGGCAGCGGGGGAGAGGTCATCTTCACCTTTGACGGTGACGCCGCCGGGCAGAAGGCGGCACTGCGTGCCTTCGAGGAAGACCAGCGCTTTACCGCCCAGACCTATGTTGCCGTCGAGCCCACCGGCGCCGACCCCTGCGACCTGCGCCAAAGCAGGGGCGACGCCGCCGTGCGGGACCTGATCGCCACCCGCCGGCCGTTGTTCGAGTTTGCCATCAAGGCAACGCTCAGGCGCCACAACCTGGACACCGTGGAGGGCCGGGTGGCCGCGCTGCGGGAATCCGCTCCGGTGGTAGCCCAGATCCGCGACGCAGCCATCAGGCCCGAGTATGCCCGGGAACTGGCCGGCTGGCTCGGCATCTCGGTTGAAGACGTCAGCCGGGCTGTTGGCGTCGCCATGAAGCGGGCCGCCACGGGCGGACCCGCTGCGCCGGGGACGTCCGCCGGTGCCCCGGGTCAGATGGCGTCCGCTCCGGCGGGGTCCGCCCAAGGTGGCGGACCCGGCGTGGCTGCCGGGCCGACGTCGGGCGCTGTCCCTTCCTACCAACGGCCCGACCCCCGGGATCCCGTGGCCTCCATGGAGCGGCAGGCGCTGGAGGTGGCGCTGCAGGAGTCCGCCCTTCTGGGCGGCGGCATCTGGGAGCGCTTCGCGGCCGCACGCTTCGTCACCCCGGCGTTCCAGGCCGTCCACGACGCCATGCGCGCCTCGGGTCCCGGACTGATCGGCGAGCCCTTGCGCTGGGTGGAGCAGGTTATGCACGAAGTCCCGGAACCCCTGCGACCGCTGGTGTCCGAACTTGCCGTGGTGCCGCTGCCGGCGAGCACCGCCGAAGCCGTCCAGAAGTACTGCAAGGACATTCTGTCGAGGCTGTTCGAGCTTCAGATCACGCGGGTGAAGGCGGACAAGATGGGCCAGTTGCAGCGGCTGGATCCAGCAGCGGATCCAGAGGAGTTCCAGCGGCTCAACCGTGAACTGATGATGCTCGAAATGGAACGCCGGGCTCTGCGCTCGGACGCCTGAACCGCGCCGAGCTCACTCCGATTTCGTTTCCCCGCAGGGTGTTTGCTAGGCTGGTACCCGCTTCATTCCTCCTTAGCTCAATTGGCAGAGCATTCGACTGTTAATCGAAGGGTTGCTGGTTCAAGTCCAGCAGGAGGAGCGCACAATCCCCGTTCCGGGCTTCCGGAACGGGGATTTTTTTATACCCGGGGAGGGTATTTCGGGATGCACCGACGCCGATTTCCCATTCCCGGGAAACCTTTGCTAAGGTCATACCTGCTTCATTCCTCCTTAGCTCAATTGGCAGAGCATTCGACTGTTAATCGAAGGGTTGCTGGTTCAAGTCCAGCAGGAGGAGCAAACAAAAGATCCCCGTCCTCTCTGTGAGGGCGGGGATCTCTTGCATTCAGACAAAGTCCATTTCCACCTGCAGGAAGCACTCAGCCTCGTCAATGGCCGCGCGGAAGGCGTCTTGCTCGGTGGGGAACTTGCGGGGCTCCCGCGGATGCCACTCATGGGGTGCTGAGTGGACCCGGACGAAGCCGGAGGCCGGCGGCGCGTAGAAAATGCCGAACCGCTGTACTGGCCATTCAGGCGACGTCTCCGGGGCCACGAGGAGGGCGGCGTTGAAGGCGGCGTTGAACCACTGCGCGATGGGCCGCCGTCGGTCGTCCGTGAAGAGTCCGGCGGCGTAGAGGGCTGCGGACTGCTCGCCGGTTTGGGCGCACAGCCGGTCCCACCACAAGGGCAAAATGCCTGAGTCGCAACGTTGCCATGTGGCCGGGGGCGGCGAGGAGAACTGCCAGCTGGGCACGGATCTATTTTATCGTGGGAAAGCTCCCCGGCGGCAGGGGTGGGCCCCCTCCTCGGTGGCCCGCGAGTTGGCGCCAGGTCACAACGGCTAGGGGCGGTTCCAGGGGCCCGGGTTGACCCGGTACAGCAGCGCAGCACCTGCCAGCGCACCGAGGATGATGCCGATGGCACCACTGCCGAACACGCGCCCAAGGAAGTAACCGGCGACGCCGCCCAGCACCGCCCCGAGGAACAGTCCCCGGGGGTTGCGGTGCGGCTTGCGTCGCATGCGTTTCACCATTGATCGACGGCGTTCAGTGGATCGAGGGCACGGTGCGCGGCCTGACGACCAGCCAGAGCCCCGCTATCGCCACCAGGATGCACGCGGCCTGCACGGCGCCCATAGGGGTAGAGCTGGTGATGCCCAGCCAGCCGACCACGGGTGACACCAGGCCGGCCATCAGGAAGGTCGCGGCACCAAGGAGGGACGCAGCCGTCCCGGCCTGTGCGCCGTGGCTGCTCAAAGCCAGCACCTGCACGCAGGGGAACGTAAAGCCTGCGCCCATGATGTAGAACCAGAGCGGAACCATCACACCCCACAGTCCCAGGCCAGCCTGGTCAAAGACCACGATCAGCAGGGCCATCAGGAACATCCAAGCTGTGGAACAGGCAAGGATCCACTGCGGCGGGACCGTGCGGATGAGCCTGGAGCTGATCTGGACGCCGGCCACAATGCCCAGGGAATTGATGCCGAACAGCAGGCCGTATTCCTGCGGCGAGAACCCGAAAATGTCCTGGAACAGGAACGGCGACGCGGACAGGTAGGTGAAGAGGCCGGCGAAGTTCATGCCGCCCACCACCAGCAGACCCACGAAGATCCGGTCCGTAAAAAGCACCTTGTAGCGCTGGCCGGCGGTCATGCCGGTCAGCCCGCGCCTCTCCGGTGGCAATGTTTCGCGGACCAGGAAGAGGGCCGCAACGATGACCAGGGTGCCGTAGCCGGCCAGGAACACGAAGATTCCCGGCCACGGCATCACCAGGAGCAACTGCGATCCGATCACCGGGGCCAGGATCGGCGCCAGTCCGTTCACCAACGCCATGCGCGAGAACATCCGGACCATGGCATAGCCGGAGAACAGGTCCCGCACCATTGCCATGGCCACCACACCGCCGCCCGCAGCCCCCACGCCCATGAGGACACGGAAGAGGCCCAGCGTGGAGATGTCGGTGGACAGGGCTGCTCCCACGGAGGAGCCGATGTGCAGGGCGGTGACCAGGATCAGCGGGAGCCGCCGGCCGAACTTGTCGCTGAACGGGCCCACCACCAACTGGCCGAGGGCAAAGCCCACGGTGGTGCCGGCCAGGGTCAGCTGGACCTGGGCTTCGGTGACCCCCAGGCTCGCTTCCAGTGCCGGGAACGCAGGCAGGTACAGGTCGATCGTGAAGGGACCCAACGCGGTGAGGGCACCGAGGAGGAGGATGTACAACAGTTTCCGGCGGCGCGTCAGCGAATCGCCCGGATTCGAGTGAATGGTCACGGAGATCAATCCTAGGCCCGGAAGTTCCATCTTTCCGGGGTTGCAGGCGCGCCGTGCGGCCATCCCGGAAGTTTGCCCTGAACCTGAATGATAGTTTTGGGGGCGGGACCGTGCTGCCGCGGGCTCCCACAGCACACGGATGCAGAACCGACCAGGCAGCAGACCACGCAACAAGTTAGGCGGGAACCGATGAGCGGACGTCACACCGGGCGCACCAGCCAGGGATTGCGGATCACCGCGCTGCCCAGGACGCTGAAGCTACTCTTTCGCCTGGCCCCTCGCCAACTCAACGATGAAATCGCTTTCGCGAAGATCGAGCTCAAGCGCAAGGGCATCCAGGTAGGCGTCGCCGCAGCTTTCTTCGCTGTCGCGCTTATTTTTGTCGCATTCCTGGTGGTTGGCCTGATCGTCGCCGGCATTATGGGCCTGGCCACCATCATGCCCGCGTGGCTGGCCGCGCTGCTCGTTTGCGCCCTGTTCCTGGTCATCGCCGTCATCGGTGCCCTGATCGGCCTCCGCAAATTCAAGCAGGCCATGCCCCTGGTCCCGGCCGAAACCATCCGCGGGATCAAACACGATCTCGGCATCGCCAAGGAAGGCTCGAGCTTCAACGCCGCGCTGCTCGATCCGGCCAGCCCGGAAGCCAAGGCCGCCAAGGCTGCCAAGGACGAAGCTGCCGCGAAGGCCAAGGCCGAGAAGGAAGCCAAGGAAGCAGCGCACAAGCAGGAATTCCCGCAGGCGTCCGAGCCTGAACTTCACCGCCGCCTGGAGCAGCGCCGTCGCCACCTGGCCCAGGTCCGCGACGAACTCGATACAGAGCTCGATATCAAACCGCAGGCAATGTTCCTGCTGGGCGCTGCCAAGGAGAAACTGGGAGAGGGCAAGGCCGCCGTTGAACACGGCGCGGCCGCGGCCAGCCAAAAGTTTGCTTCCTTCTCCGGCTCCACGGACGGCGCCAGCCTCCGCTGGAAGCCGCTTGCCGCCCTGGCAGCCTCAGCAACGATCTTTGTGGTGCTGCTGCGCAGGCTGCTGCGGAACCCCTAACAACACAACACGCCACACAGGGCACTAAGGAAGGGGGACACGGATTGAGGTTCATCGGCGCTGGCGCGCGACCCGGCCGCCCCCAGATTGACCACGACCGCGTCTTCACCATCCCCAACGCCCTGACGGTGCTGCGCTTTATGGGCGTGCCGCTTTTTGTCTGGCTGGTCCTGGCCCAGAAGGAATATGGGACCGCCGTGGTGGTTCTGGTGGTCATGGCGGGAACCGACTGGATTGATGGCTACGTGGCCCGCCGCTTCGACCAGGCGTCCAAGCTGGGCCGGGTCATGGATCCGCTGGCTGACCGGCTGGCCCTGATCGCGGTGGCTGTCACCCTGGTGATTGCCGGCGTCGTCCATTGGCTGTACCTGGCCGCACTCCTGGTGCCGGACGCGGTGCTCCTGGTGCTGACCCTCTCCTACTTCCATGGCCATCCGGACCTGCCGGTGAGCCGGGTGGGCAAAGTCCGCACCGGTCTCCTGCTTCTGGGCACACCCCTGCTTGTCCTCTCGCGACTGGACACCCCGTTTGCCGGGCCGCTGTACATTGCCGCCTGGATCGTGCTGGGACTTGGGCTCGCCGGCCACTGGATTGCCGCGTACAACTATTTCTGGGCCATTCTGCGGAAGGGCCGCCAGCAGTCACATCACGACGGCGGCACCAACTGATGGTGTGGGTGGCGGTACTGCTTGCGGTGCTGGGGGCGTTCTGCCTTGCCCTGGGTGCTCAGAAGCAGGGGAGCGCCGTCAAAGCCGACACCGGCGGGCTGGCGCTGAGTTCAAACGGCTTCCTCCGTCTGCTCCGCAATCCGCGGTGGGTGCTCGGGCTTCTCCTGCTGTGCGTCGGGATGGCAATGAACGCGGTGGCCCTGGTCTCCGCGCCGCTGACGGTGGTGCAGCCGATCGGCGCCATTGCGCTGGTCATTACGACTGTGGTGAACGCCCGCGACCAGGACATCACCATCAACCGGGCCACCATGGTGTCCATCGCGGCCTGCGTGACAGGTTCCGCACTCTTTGTCCTGCTCGCCGTCAACGTGACGCAGGAGAACCACCATGTGAGCCAGGAGGACGAACTCACCATTGTGCTGCTGCTGGCACTGGCGGTCGGCGTTTTCGGTACCCTGGCGGTCATGTTCCGGCACCGGATGAGCGCGTTTGTCTACATCCTTGGCGCCGGCGTGCTGTTCGGCTTTGTCGCGGTACTGACACGCATCATCGGCAAGCACCTGCTGGATCCTAACGGGCTGGCACTGCTCAATGTCCAGTGGTATTCGGTGGTGGCCATCGCGGCGGCCGGCGGCCTGGGTTCCTGGTTTGTGCAGAGCGCCTACTCGGGCGGCCCGCCGGACCTTGTCATCGCCGGGCTGACGGTCATCGACCCGATCGTGGGCATCGCTATCGGCATCGTGATCCTGGGCGAGTTGCGCCCGGACGTCCACGCCGTGATGGCGATTGCCATGGCTACGGCTGCTTCGCTTGCTATCGTGGGGGTGATCGCCCTTTCCAGGCACCATCCCGAGGTCACCAAGCGCAGGAAAGATGCGCGGAAGGCGGCGGGCAGGGCGTCCCACTAGCTTGTTACCCAACTCGCGCACCTTCATGACCAGCCGATTCCAAGAGGCCCCGCGCTACCGTGCCGGCGGCCAACCGGTGCGGCCAGCGACAGCTGCCCGTGCCGTGACCTTCAGGAGCTCTTCACGTGACAACGCCCTCTGACCAGCCTCCCCTGACCATCCTGATCGCCGCGGATACGTATCCGCCCCACATCAACGGGGCCGCACAGTTCAGCTACCGTCTGGCCAACGGCATGAGCGGACGCGGCCACAACGTGCATGTGCTGGCTTGCCGGGCGGACGACGGCGCGAGCTTCACCGAGTTCCGCTCCGAGGCCACCGTGCACCGGCTCCGTTCCCACGGGGTCTTCACCCACGAGTACTTCCGTATCTGCTTCCCCTGGGAAATCAAGAAGGAGATCGGCCTCCTTTTCGATCGGATCAAGCCCGATGTGGTGCACATCCAAAGCCACTACATGATCGGCGAGCACGTCCTCTACGAAGCGGCGAAGCGGGGCATCAGGATCGTGGCCACCAACCACTTCATGCCCGAGAACCTGAACCCGTTCCTGCCGTTCCCGCAGTGGTTCAAGAACATCATCGGCAAGATCTCCTGGAAGGACATGGGCAAGGTCATGGGCCAGGCCGACGTCGTCACCACGCCCACACCCCTGGCCGCCAAGGCCATGCACCAGCACGCTTTCCTGCACAAGGTACTGCCACTCTCCAACGGCATTGACTCCGCAGCCTATGAGCTGCAGCCCGGCGAAGTGATCGAACCGCACGCCCACCCAACAGTGGTGTTTGTGGGGCGGCTGGCCGAGGAAAAGCATGTGGACGTGCTCATCAATGCCGTGTCCAAGACGCCCACAGAGCTCAACGTCCACCTGGAAATTGTGGGCGGCGGCGAAGTTCGCGCCGCTCTTGAAGCGCAGGCGGAACGGCTCGGACTGGGGGAGCGGGTGAAATTCCTGGGACTGGCCAGCGATGAGGACCTCCGGGAGGCCTACATCAAGGCGGATCTGTTCTGCATGCCAGGGACCGCCGAGCTTCAGTCCCTGGTGACCCTTGAGGCGATGTCTGCCTCCACGCCCGTCCTGTTGGCTAATGCCATGGCCCTGCCGCACCTGGTGCGCGACGGCGAGAACGGCTACCTGTTCACACCCAACGACAGCGACGACCTCGCAGCCAAGATCACGCGGATCCTCCAGCTGCCAGCCGAGGAGCGGGCGGCAATGGGCCAGGCCAGCAGGCGGATGGTGGAACCGCACAGCATCGAGGGCACGCTGCAGACTTTCGAGGACCTCTACCGGGGTGCAAGCTACGACGACAAAGCCCTCTGACAGCGGTCCCGCAGGGGCCCGCTCCAGCCTGTCCGGACCCGGCGCCCTAACTGCGTGGTCCTGATGCCCGCCACTGTTTGCTAGAGTGTTTTTGCCCTGCTGAAACCGAAGTCCTCCGCGGACCACGCCGGCAAGGGCAGGGGGCTATAGCTCAGCTGGTTAGAGCGCGGGACTCATAATCCTAAGGTCCTCGGTTCAAGTCCGAGTAGCCCTACCAAGCACGACACCGCAGGAACTAAACCATCATGGAACCGCGGCTGACGAGAGATCGTCGGCCGCGGTTTCTTTCGGTTTCCCGCAATCTGCGGTATGTTACTGACCAGTAACTTACCGAGCCGCTGAGTCCCGGCCTGTCCTGCCATGGCTGGCCTGTCCGCGCTGCTGATCTTTGCGAGGGAACCAAATGTCCAAAGCCTCTGTTGACATCAACAACCTTCCGTACGCCGACGGCGACTTCTTCGCCTTCGAGCAGCTTCTCACCGCCAAGGAGCAGGACCGGCTCGCCGAGATCCGGGGCTTCCTGACCCGCGAAGTCCGGCCCATTGCCGTGGACTGCTGGAACCGCGGCGAGTTCCCCATGGAACTCATTCCCAAGCTGGCCGAGATCGACCTGGTGAGCCCTGTGCGGCGGCAGGGATACTCCAACCTGTTTGCCGGCCTGGTCCATGCCGAGGCCACGCGCGCCGATACCTCCATCGCCACCTTCATGGGCGTGCACGACGGACTGTTTACCGGCTCTATCGAAGCCCTGGCCTCCCAGGAACAGCAGGACGCCTGGCTCCCGGATATCTATTCGCTGAAGAAGATCGGCGCGTTCGGTCTTACGGAGCCGCTGGGAGGTTCCGACGTAGCCGGCGGCACGCGCACAACAGCACAGCGAAACGGCGACACGTGGATCCTCAATGGCGCCAAGCGCTGGATCGGCAACGCTACTTTCTCGGATTGGGTGGTGGTCTACGCCCGGGACCTCGCCGACAGCCAGGTCAAGGGTTTCCTCGTGGATACGGCGCTGCCCGGCTTCAGCGCCACCAAGATTGAAAACAAGATCTCCCTTCGGACCGTCCAGAACGCAGACATCGTCCTGGAGAACGTAGTGGTTCCGGACTTCTTCAAGCTGGCGGGCGCCAACAGCTTCCGCGACACAAACAAGGTCCTGAAAGTCACGCGGCTGTCCGTCGGCTGGCAGGCAGTCGGCCAGCAGCTGGCCGCCTTCGACGTGGCCCGCCGCTACGCCGTGGAACGCCACCAGTTCGGCCGCCCGCTGGCATCATTCCAGCTCGTCCAAAGCCAGCTTGTACAGATCCTCGGGAACGCAGTCAGCTCAATGGGCATGATGGTCCGGCTTTCCCAGCTGGAGGATGCCGGCCAGGCCAAGGACGAACAGTCCGCCCTGGCCAAGGCATTTACCACCGCCCGGATGCGCGAGAGCGTGGCGATCGGCCGTAGCCTCCTGGGCGGCAACGGCATCGTGACCGACTTCGAGATGGCCAAGATCTTTGCCGACGCGGAAGCCATCTACTCGTATGAGGGAACCCACGAGATCAACACCCTCGTGACCGGCCGCGCCATCACCGGGATCTCGGCGATCGTCTAGAGCCGTCAGCCGTCAGCCGTCAGCCGTCAGCCGTCAGCCGTCAGCCGTCAGCCGTCAGCCGTCAGCCGTCAGCCGTCTGCCGTCAGCCGTCAGCGCTCGGCGGTCAGCCAGTGTCCAGCCCCAGGGGAAGCAGGACGGACGGGCGGAGGTCGGTGACGAATTCCAGCGGATTGACGTAGGCGTCCCCCTGCCTGACGCCCCAGTGGACGCAGGCAAGAGCGCCGCAGTGCCCGGGCTGCAGCGTTCCGATGATCTCGCCTTTCGCCACCACAGCCCCGGCCGTGAGCGGGCTTTCGACTGGCTCAAAACTGCTGCGGAGACCGCCCCCGTGATCGATAGTGATCACGGGGCGGTCCACCACTACTCCTACGAAACTGACGGTGCCGGACTCCGGCGCGGTGACCGGGACGCCGTCGTGCGTTGCCTCAAGGTCCACTCCTCGGTGCCCGCTCATCCACGGCTTGTCCGGCGGGTCAAAGGCGCGCAGCACAGCGGGCCTGGGGGCGAGCGGCCATTCCCAGGAAGCGCGCGGGGCTGTATCCGCTGGAGCCGCCGCGGCCGGCAGTAGGAGCACTGCCGCGAGGGCAACTATTGCTTTCATAAACCCAGCTTTGCGTGCCGGATCCCTCAGCGGGAGTGCGCACCTTGGCCATGTGGAAAACGCCCGTCGCAGGCCCTCGGGTTGTCCTTCGGCTATTGGCTCCTGTTGTACACTTGATGGAGCAGTTTGCTGTGCCCTCAACGCTTGCGTCGGCACGCCTCATTCAGGAATGCGGGGGAGCAGCAACTGACTACGCGTATCCAGCCCTCCAAATCTGAAGCCCCGGCTTTGTATGAGGAGGATTGTGTCTCTTGCGGTCAGGGCCTCGCGGTCCTGATGAGAGTCGCAATGGATGCCAGGAGCACGGCCCCGCCTTGGGCCACGCTAATTAACCGTCAACTATTGGCAGGGTAAGAGGGCCTGAAAGGCTCTCTCATGAATGACCTGCCGGAAGGAGCGCCGGCATGCCCGTCGTAACTATGCGCCAGCTGCTTGACAGCGGCGTCCACTTTGGACACCAGACCCGCCGTTGGAACCCGAAGATGAAGCGATTCATCTTCACGGAGCGCAACGGCATCTACATCATTGACCTTCAGCAGTCGCTGTCCTACATCGACCGTGCCTACGAGTTCGTAAAGGCCACCGTTGCACACGGCGGCACCGTACTCTTCGTCGGCACCAAGAAGCAGGCCCAGGAATCCATCGCTGAGCAGGCTACCCGTGTTGGACAGCCTTACGTGAACCAGCGCTGGCTCGGCGGTATGCTGACCAACTTCCAGACCGTTTCCAAGCGCATCCAGCGCATGAAGGAACTGGAAGAGATCGACTTCGACGACGTCGCCGGTTCCGCGTACACCAAGAAGGAACTGCTGCTCCTTCGCCGTGAACTCACCAAGCTGGAAACCAACCTCGGCGGTATCCGCAACCTGACCAAGGCACCTTCCGTGCTCTGGATCGTGGACACCAAGAAGGAACACCTGGCCGTTGACGAAGCCAAGAAGCTGAACATCCCGGTTGTGGCCATCCTGGACACCAACTGCGATCCTGACGAAGTCGACTTCCCGATCCCGGGCAACGACGACGCCATCCGCTCCGTGAACCTGCTGACCCGCGTTGTCGCCGACGCCGTTGCTGAGGGCCTCATCGCCCGCCACAACCGCGCCACGGGCACCACGGAAGCTCCGGAAGAGCCGCTGGCTGAGTGGGAGCGCGAACTCCTCGAAGGCAGCAAGACTGAAGAAGCACCTGCCGCTGAGGCTGCTCCGGCTGCTGAAGAAGCTGCCGCTCCGGTAGCCGAAGAAGCTGCTCCGGTTGCGGAGGAAGCTCCGGCTGCCGCCGAGGCTCCCGCCGCCGACGCTGACAAGTAACACTAGTAAATCCGGATTCTCCGGCGCTGCCTGCAGCGCCGGAGCACCTGACAGGATGGCGGCTCACTCGGTGAGCCGCTGTCCTGTCGGTCCGTACACCACATACATTTTCTAGACAGAGGGGTTCACATGGCGAACTACACTGCCGCTGATATCAAGGCTCTGCGCGAGCGCACCGGCGCCGGCATGATGGATGTCAAGAAGGCTCTTGACGAAGCCAACGGTGACGCCGAAAAGGCCATCGAGATCATCCGCATCAAGGGCCTCAAGGGCGCTACCAAGCGCGAAGGCCGCTCCACCGCCGAAGGCCTGGTGGCCGCAAAGGTCAGTAACGGCGTCGGCGTGATGATCGAGGTCAACTGCGAGACCGACTTCGTCGCCAAGGCTGACAAGTTCATCCAGCTGGCCGACAAGGTCCTGGCCGTGGCTGTGGAGTCCGGCGCTGCCGACCTCGACACCCTCCTGGCCATCGAAGTTGACGGCAAGCCGCTGTCCGAGGTTGTCGTCGAAGAAGGCGCAATCCTCGGCGAAAAGGTTGTTGTCCGCAAGCTGTCCCGCATTGAGGGCGGCACTGTTGACGCTTACCTGCACAAGACGTCTAAGGATCTCCCGGCCCAGGTCGGCGTCCTGTTCGCTGTTGAGGGTGAAGGCGAAGCCGCAACCACCGCCGCGCACGATATTGCAGTGCACATCGCAGCGATGTCCCCGAACTACCTGACCCGCGAAGACGTTCCGTCCGACCTGGTCGAGTCCGAGCGTCGCATCGCCGAAGAGACCGCCAAGGCTGAAGGCAAGCCCGAGGCCGCAATGTCCAAGATTGTGGAAGGCCGCGTTACCGGCTTCTACAAGGGTGAGGTCCTGGTCGACCAGGCTTTCGCCAAGGACGCCAAGAAGTCTGTGGCGCAGGTCCTCGAAGAGGCCGGTGTCAAGGGCACGTCCTTCGCGCGTTTCCGCGTCGGCTCCTAGTCGAATCCGCAAAGGGGTGGCCACTTCGGTGGCCGCCCCTTTTGCATGCACCGGCTAAAGGGTCCGATGAGACCTTTGGCCACCCGGCACGATAACCTTTTTCAGAGTTCACAAACGGGAAGGCACCCATGGAAGCCGTCAATTCTTCAAGCCAGCCAGAGAAAAGCAGGCGCCGCGTCCTCCTGAAGTTGTCCGGCGAGGTCTTCGGCGGCGGCAAACTGGGCGTTGATCCCGACACCGTGCGCGACGTCGCCAAGCAGATCGCCGCAGCCGTCCCCGAAGTGGAAGTTGCCGTCGTCGTCGGCGGCGGCAACTTCTTCCGCGGCGCGGAACTGTCCCAGAGCGGCATGGACCGCTCGCGCGCCGACTACATGGGCATGCTCGGCACCGTCATGAACTGCCTGGCACTGCAGGACTTCCTGGAGCAGGCCGGCGTTGAAACCCGCGTCCAGAGCGCCATCACCATGGGCCAGGTCGCCGAGGCGTACATTCCCCGCCGGGCCATCCGCCACATGGAAAAGGGCCGCGTGGTCATATTCGGCGCCGGAGCCGGCCTGCCGTACTTCTCGACGGACACAGTGGCCGCCCAGCGCGCCCTGGAGGTCCATGCGGACGTCGTCCTGATGGCCAAGAGCGGCGTGGACGCCGTCTACACCGCGGATCCCAAGAAGGACCCTGCTGCCGAGAAGCTGGACACGCTGAGCTACGACGACGCCCTGCGCCGCGACATCAGGGTCATGGACCAGACCGCAATGACCATGTGCAAGGACAACAACCTGTCCATGGTGGTTTTCGGGATGGAAGGCGAAGGGAACGTCACCCGCGCCATCCTGGGCGAAAAGCTCGGTACCCTGGTGACCCCGTAGCTGCAGCTAGGATGATCTGAGCACGGTTCCATGCCCGCAACCGGGCAACAATGGAACCAGGAACCATGAACCAAGATTGTGCAGGGAACCGGTACCCGGACTGCACTGATTTCTGAGGAGAGACAGTGATCGAAGAAACCTTGCTCGAAGCCGAAGAGAAGATGGACAAGGCGGTAGAGGTAGCCAAGGAAGACTTCGCCTCGATCCGCACCGGACGGGCAAACCCGGGCCTTTACAACAAGGTCCTGGTGGACTACTACGGTTCGCCCACCCCGCTGCAGCAGCTTGCCTCCTTCGCCATTCCGGACGCGCGCACCATCCTCATCACGCCGTTCGATAAGACCGCACTGCGCGACATCGAGCGGGCCCTGAGTGATTCCGAGGTGGGCGCCAACCCCTCCAACGACGGCAACGTCATCAGGATCACCATCCCGGACCTGACCCAGGAACGCCGCAAGGAATACGTCAAGATCGTCAAGACCAAGGGCGAGGACGCGAAGATCTCCATCCGCAACATCCGGCGCAAGGCCAAGGAAACGCTGGACAAGCTCGTCAAAGACGGCGAAGCCGGCGAGGACGAAGGCAGCCGCGCCGAAAAGGAACTGGATGGCCTGACCAAATCGCACGTGGACGGCATCGACGAGCTGCTCAAGCGCAAGGAAGCAGAGCTGCTCGAAGTCTGATGAGCCAGGCAGAGCAGGCCCCCAGCCAAAGGGCGCGCACCAGGGGGAAACAGTTGCGGAGCAATCCGACACCCAAGGCCGGCCGGAATCTTCCGGCAGCCATTGTGGTGGGCCTGGCCATGCTGATCGGTGTGCTCGGCGGCCTGGTTTTCCTCCCGCTCGGATTCGTGGCTGTCACCACCGGGTTCGCGGTCTTCGGAGTCTGGGAGATCTTCCGTGCCCTGGAGGCGAACGGGACCAGGATGCCCATCGTCCCGGTCATGGTGGGTACAGTCGCCATGCCGTTCGCCGCCTATCTCGGCGGACTTGAGAGCCTGCTTTTCGCCATGCTCCTGAGCTGCGTGGCAGTCCTCCTCTGGCGTTCAGTGGAGAACCCCGCCGGATCAGCGAACAGCATCTTTGCCGGCGTGTTCACGCTGGGCTGGGTCCCGTTCTTCATCAGTTTCGCCACGTTGCCGCTGCACGCTGTCGGAGTCGCCACCCCGGTGGGTCTCTGGCCTGGCGGAACCGTGCCGCCCGGGGCCTGGCAGGTGGCCGTGATGCTCCTGCTGGTGGTTTCGAACGACACGTTCGGCTACCTCGTGGGCGCATCGCTGGGCAAACACCCCATGGCCCCGAAGATCAGCCCCAAGAAATCATGGGAAGGCTTCGCCGGCTCCATTGCCGGGGCCATGCTGATCGGCGTCCTTGCCAGCATTTTCCTGCTGGGAAAACCCTGGTGGGTGGGTGTGATCCTCGCCGTGGGCGTCGTTGCAGCGTCCACCGCAGGAGACCTGGCCGAGTCGATGGTCAAGCGTGAACTCGGGATCAAGGACATGAGCAGCATCCTGCCCGGACATGGGGGCGTCATGGACCGCCTGGACTCCATCGTCTTCGCCTGTCCCGTGGCCTTTGTGCTGTTCGCATTGGTTGCGGGCGTCTGACGCGACCCTCTCGGACTATCTTCGCCGGACCGCCGGCAGCGCCAATAGACTGGTGCGTAACCTGACCCAGCTGAAGCAACAAAGGATCAACAGTGGCATTGGACTTTCAACGGAAAATCCCCGCGTCGTTTGAGCGCGTGCGGGGCAACGAATTCGGGTACAACGCCAAACAGGTGGACCAGTTCCTCCAGCGGGCCAGGGTGGCACTGGAGACGCCGAAGGCCGCCATCCATGCCGTCACCAGCGCCGATGTCCGGAGCGTCTCCTTTGACCCAGTCAAGGGAGGTTACGCTGCCGCCGTCGTCGACGCAGCGCTGGACCGGCTCGAAGACGCCTTCGCCCGCCGCGAACGGGACGAACTGATTGCCGCCAAGGGCGAGGATGCCTGGCTGCGGGAGATCGGCAGCCTCTCCGGGATCCTCCGGGGCCGCCTCCACCGGCCTGACGGTGAGCGCTTCCGGCGCCCGTCAAAAAAGAAGGCCCGCAGTTACAACATCCTGGACGTGGACAATCTTTGCTACGACCTGATCGGCTACCTCGAAGAGGACAAGCCGCTCAGCGTGGACAATGTCCGCCGGGTGGTCTTCCGTCCCGCCGTGGGCAAGGACGGTTACGAAGAGACCCAGGTTGATGCCTTCCTGGACCGCGTGGTTGAACTCATGGCGGCCATAGACTGACTGCCCGTTAGCTGGCCACGTGACTCACCGTTCGGTCACCAACGGCCGTTCGGGAGTGTGCAGCCGCGTCATGACGCGGCTCATGGTCCGCGGAATCCGGTGTTTTGTCCCCCGGGAGACAAGCACCATCACGGCGAAGGCGGCGGGAACCGTCCACGCCGCCGGCTGGGCCAGCCAGAAGGGCGTGCCAGCAGCGCCCAGGACCGTTCCCCACACCATGGCGCCGCCGCAGAGGACGCCGCCGGTCACCATTCCGGCAATGGCGCCGGCATCGGTGAGTCCCCGCCACCAGATGCCCAGCAGGAGCACCGGGCACACAGTGGAGGCGGTAAACGCAAACACCAGGCCCACACTGCCGGCAAGCGCCAGGGAATCAGTCATCACGGCAAATCCCAGCGGGACCACAGCGGAGACGACGGCGGCGAGCCGGAATCCCCGCACGCTGCCGCCCAGGACGTCCTGGCTGATCACGCCAGCCAGCGAGACCACCAGGCCCGAGGTGGTGGACAGGAACGCGGCGAAGGCCCCGGCCACCACCAACGCTGAGAGCAGGTCGCCCGCGGTTCCACCGATCAGCTGCCCCGGCAGCAGGAGAACCACCGCGTCCGCCTGCCCTGACCGGGCAAGTTCGGGCGCGAACATCCGCCCCACCAGCCCGTAGGCGGTGGGAAACAGGTAAAAAACGGAGAGCAGCCCGAGCACGATCAGCGTGGTCCGCCGTGCCGAGTGTCCGTCCGGATTCGTGTAGAAGCGGACCAGGACGTGGGGGAGCCCCAGCGTGCCGAACAGCAGTGCCACCAGCAGCGAGATGTTCTGGTACGGCCCGGCGGGGGCCAGCCCGGTGGGATTGACGACGGCGGGGGCCACGGCGGCACTCCCGTCACCGGCGAGCGTGAACACGATGAACAGGACGGGTACGGCAAGGGCGGTGAGCTTGAGCCAGAACTGGAACGCCTGCACAAACGTAATGGAGCGCATGCCTCCGGCCACAACGGTCAGGCACACCACAACCACCACGGCCACGGAGCCTACCCAGGCCGGCAGCCCGGTGGTGATCCGGATGGTCAAGGCCGCGCCGTGGAGCTGAGGCACAATGTACAGCCAGCCCACCACAACCACCACCGCGCTGGTCACACGGCGGACTGCGCGCGAATCCAGCCTCGCCTCGGTGAAGTCCGGGATCGTGTAGGCGCCGGAGCGGCGCAGCGGTGCGGCCACAAACAGCAGCAGCATCAGGTAGCCGGCGGTGTAGCCCACGGGAAACCACAGCGCGTCGGTACCGGACAGCAGGATCAGCCCGGCCACGCCCAGGAAACTCGCCGCCGAGAGGTACTCCCCGCCGATGGCCGAGGCGTTCCACCATGGCTTGACGGTCCGGGAAGCCACGTAGAAATCGCCCGTGGTCCGGGAAATCCGCAGGCCGTAAAACCCGATAGCGGCCGTTGCCAGCGAAACCAACACGAGAGCGATCACACCCACTGCGGGATTCATGAGGTGATCACTCGTCCCCGGCCAGGTCCCGGTAGCGGGCCTCGTTCCGTGCGGCGGTCCGGATATACAGCCAGGCGCTGAGGCCGATGACGGGATAAATGCCTGCACCGAGCAGGATCCAGTCGAACGGGATCCCCGCGATCCGGGTCTCGGCGAGGCCCGGCAGGGCTGCCAGCAGCAACGGGAACGCGCACAGGATCAGCATAAAGCCGATGGCCACCACCAGGGCCAGCCGCAGCTGGGAACGGATCAGGGAGCGGACGAAGACCTGCCCCACCTCGGATTCCTCCGCCGCCTCGCGGGACTCCCGGGCCGGCCGGGGTGCCGAGCGCGGAGCGGTGACACGGACCCGGGTCATGCCTGCGGCCGGATGCGGGTGGCTTCCAGTTTTTCCCTGACCGTGGGAAGGTGGCGGCGGCTGATGGGCAGGGCGGCACCGGCCACCGAGACGCTGGGTTTGTCCGCCGTCAGCTTCATGGACTGCACATGCTTCAGCGCCACCAGGTAGGACCGGTGCGTCCGGATAAACCCGGCCTCGGCCCACTGCTGCTCCAGGTCTGCCAGCGGAACCCGGATGAGATAGCTGGCATCCGCGGTGTGCAGCCGGGCATAGTCGCCCTGCGCCTGGACGTACGTGACGTCGTCGCGCCTGATCATCCTGGTGGTGCCGCCCTGGTCAACGGTGATCATCTCGGGGGCGGGGCCGCCGCCGCCGTCGCGCAGCAGCTCGCTGATCCGTCCCACCGTCCGGGACAGCCGCTCGGCCCGGACGGGCTTAAGGAGGTAGTCCACGGCGGCAAGCTCGAACGCCTCCAGGGCGCAGTCCTCGTCCGCGGTGACAAACACCACCACCGGCGGTTTGCTGCTGCGCGCGATGGCGCGGGCAACATCAAGGCCGGACACGGCGGGCATGTGAATATCCAGGAAGACGGCGTCAACCGTTGCGGTGTTCAGGGCCCGCAACGCTTCTGTGCCCGAAATGGCCCGGTGGATGACCCCGATCCGGTCATCCTTGCCCAGGAGATAGGCCAACTCCTCCACGGCGGGTAACTCGTCGTCGGCGACGAGGACATTAATCATGGTCCTACATTAGCCGCCGCAGGCGGTTGGAATCAGGCGGCTGAGATCATAAAGCTGGGGTTCAGGCGTCGTGGCCGGGCTGGGACTTGGGCACGCGCATGGTGATCAGCGTTCCTTCGCCCGGGGCCGTCTCGATCACCAGGCCGTGCTGGTCCCCGTAAACCTGCCGGAGCCGGGCGTCCACGTTGCGCAGCCCCACGTGGTCGCCGTCGTGGTGCCCGGCCAGCATCGCCTGGAGCTCGGCAGGGTCCATCCCCACGCCGTCGTCCTCTATGGTCACTTCCGCATAGGCGCCCGAATCATTGGCCGTGATGGTGATGTGGCCCGCCCCTTCCTTGGCCTCCAGGCCGTGCCTGACGGCGTTCTCCACCAGCGGCTGCAGGCTCAGGAACGGGATGACGGTGCTGAGGACTTCCGGCGCGATCCGCAGGCTGACCTGGACGCGGTCACCGAAACGGGCGCGCTCCAGCAGCAAGTACCGGTCGATGCAGCGCAGTTCCTCCGCCAGCGTGGTGAAGTCACCGTGGCGCCGGAACGAGTACCTCGTAAAATCAGCGAACTCCACCACCAGCTCGCGCGCCCGCTCCGGATCCGTGTTGATGAACGACGCGATCGCGTTCAGCGAGTTGTAGATGAAATGCGGACTGATCTGGGCACGCAGCGCCCGCACTTCGGCTTCCATCAGTAGCGTCCGGGACGCGTCCAGCTCAGCCAACTCCACCTGGACGGCCACCCAGTCCGCCACTTCGCTGGTGGCACGGACCAGGCCTGCGCCCGCCGACGGGGCAAACGCCGCCACGACGCCCACCACCCGTGAGCCCGCACGGACCGGCGCGATGACGGCGGCGAAGCTTCCGGGGGCATGGCCCGTCCCCAGGTCCCGCGCCTGGAGCACCGCCGTCCGCCCGCCGATCAGGACGTCCGCAGCCAGTTCCATCAACCGGGGCTTCAGTTCCTCGGCGGCACCGTCCCAGGCCAGCACGCCGGCCGTATCGGTGATGGCCAGCGCATCACAGCCCAGCAAGTTCCTGAGCTGCCGGCTCGCCTTGGCGGCGCCCGCCGGATTGAGGCCCGTACGCAGGTGCTGGCCGGCACTCGAAGCAGCGTGGAGGGTGTTGTACGTCGCGCGCTCGGCGTCGGTGCCCAGCTCACGGAAGGATCGGAGCAGCTTGATGCCAACGCCGACGACGACGGCGATCGCCAGCACAATCACCGCAACTGCGGCGGCGGTCAGGAGCGGGGAGTCCGGCATGGTGCCCAGCGTAGCGGCGGGTGCCGTTAGTCGCAGCATCGTAACCGTTGAGCGACCGTTCCGGCCATGGTTCTGGAATAAACGACTACCGCAGCGCAGAGTGATTGCAGTCACATTGTCCGCATCCTGTCCGCAGGCCGGTCCGTGTGAACCAGGCAAGTCTCAATGAGGAGGAACGATGGGTAACGATGCCCACACTCCGGACGCAGCGGCGTCCGTGGACTTCGAACAGGTCCAGTCGACAGAGCGGTTCCAGGAACTGCGCAAACGTCACCGCAGCTTTGTGTTCCCCATGGCCGTGGCATTCCTGCTGTGGTACTTCGCGTATGTCCTGCTGGCTGACTACGCCGTCGAGTTTATGTCCACCAAAGTGTGGGGCAACATCAACGTCGGCCTGATCCTGGGCCTGCTGCAGTTCGTCTCCACGTTCGCCATCACCGGCTGGTACGTCAGCTACTCCAACCGGAAGCTGGACCCCATCGCGGCGGAGATCCGCAACGAAATCGAAGGCCATGAGTTTGATAAGGACGGCAACATCCTGAGTGGAGTGACCAAATGATCGGGATTGCCACGGCTGTAGACGTCGCCGACCTGAAAGAAACCACGCTGCTGAACATGGGCATCTTTGGCCTGTTCGTTGCCGTGACCATGGTCATTGTGCTGCGGGCCAGCCGCAACAACAAAACCGCCGCTGACTACTACGCGGCCGGCCGTTCCTTCACCGGCTCGCAGAACGGCACGGCCATCGCCGGCGACTACCTCTCCGCGGCCTCGTTCCTGGGCATCACCGGTGCCATTGCCATCAACGGCTATGACGGCTTTATGTACTCCATCGGCTTCCTCGTGGCCTGGCTTGTCGCCCTGCTGCTCGTCGCCGAACTGCTCCGCAACACCGGCAAGTTCACCATGGCCGATGTCCTCTCCTTCCGGCTCAAGCAGGGCCCCGTCCGCATCGCTGCGGCCATTTCCACGCTGGCTGTCTGCTTCTTCTACCTCCTGGCGCAGATGGCCGGAGCCGGCAGCCTCATTTCACTGCTGCTGGGCATCAGCGACTGGGGCGGACAGGCACTGGTGATCATCGTCGTCGGCGTCCTGATGATCACGTACGTCCTGATCGGCGGCATGAAGGGCACCACCTGGGTCCAGATCATCAAGGCAATTCTGCTGATCGCCGGCGCGGCCGTGATGACTTTCTGGGTCCTCGCCATTTATGGCTTCAACGTCTCCAGCCTCCTCGGCGCAGCTGTTGAGACCTCCGGCAACCCGGCGGTGCTGAACCCCGGCCTGCAGTACGGCAAGACCGAGACGTCCAAGCTGGACTTTATGTCCCTGGGCCTGGCCCTGGTCCTTGGTACCGCGGCCCTTCCCCACGTCCTGATGCGCTTCTACACCGTGCCCACGGCCAAGGAAGCCCGCAAGTCAGTCGTGTGGTCCATCTGGCTGATCGGCCTGTTCTACCTGTTCACCCTGGTCCTCGGTTACGGTGCAGCAGCCCTCGTGGGTGCCGACACCATCAAGGGCGCGCCCGGCGGCGTCAACTCAGCAGCCCCGCTCCTGGCCTTCCACCTGGGCGGGCCGCTGCTCCTGGGCTTCATCTCGGCGGTTGCCTTCGCCACCATCCTTGCGGTGGTAGCCGGGCTGACCATCACCGCCGCCGCTTCGTTCGCCCATGACATCTACGCCAGCGTCATCTCCAAGGGCAAGGCCGACGCCGACACCGAGGTCAAGGTGGCGCGGCGCACCGTGGTGGTCATCGGCGTGATGGCCATCTTGGGTGGCATCTTCGCCAACGGTCAGAACGTGGCCTTCCTGGTGGCTCTGGCCTTCGCCGTCGCGGCGTCGGCCAACCTGCCCACCATCGTTTACTCGCTGTTCTGGCGGCGGTTCACCACCCAGGGCGCGGTCTGGAGCATGTACGGCGGCCTGGGTTCGGCCATCATCCTGATCATCTTCTCGCCGGTGGTATCGGGCGGGGCGACCTCCATGATCAAGGACGCCAACTTCGCCTTCTTCCCGTTGAGCAACCCCGGCATTGTGTCCATCCCGCTGGCGTTCCTGCTCGGCTGGCTCGGAACGGTGTTGGACAAGAAGCGCGAGGACACCGCCAAGCAGGCCGAGATGGAAGTACGGTCCCTGACCGGTGTGGGTGCGGAGAAGGCCGTGGACCACTGATAGCTGACTGAGTCAGAGAGCCCCTGTGCCGCATGGCATAGGGGCTCTCTGACGTTCCAGCTGCAGGCGACGCTCAGCCGCAGGCAACGCTGAGCCGGCGGCGACGTTCAAAAGGCGGTGGCGTCAGCGCTGATGGTGGCCCGCCGGCATGGCCGGACCGCCGTGCTGACCATGCGGCACCGCAAACTGGCCCGCCGTGGAAGCGGCGAGTCCCGGCGTCGCGATTCCGGCCACCAGCACGGCACCGGCGAAAGCGGTGAGCAGCAGGATGCCCGGGCGGGCAGCGGCGGGCGCCATGCCGTCGTCGTCCATTCCCCGGAGCCGGCGCCCCTTCAGCCAGGCGCCCGACGCGACAATCATGAGCGTCAGCAGCAGCGCCGCGAGGTGGCTGAGGTGAAGGCCTGACGTGTCGCTGCTGAAGGCAAGGGCCGCCACGTGCGCCCCGGATGCCGTCAGCAGGAACGCCACGGTCCGCCCGGACCCGACAATCCGTCCGCGGTGCAAGGCCAGGACGGTCCAGAGGCTCAGGGCCGCTCCCCAGCCGCCGGAGACGACCGCCAGGGCTGGCGGCCAGACGGAGCCGGACACTCCCGGCTCCGCGAGGAGGCTTGAGGCAACGGCGAGGTTCACTGAGCCGGCCCCGAATCCTGCGAAGCCGCCGAAGAGCCGGACGGCCGGGACGGCCCATCCCCCTCCTGGCTCGGCAGCCATGGCCTGCTACGCCCTGACGGCTGTTGCGGACTTGTCCATGGACAGACCCACGCCCAGCAGCAGGACCGCGCTGGCCAAGTGGAGTACGTTGTCGGCACCGTTGAGCGCGATGATGTTCAGTGGCGAGGTCAGCAGGAACAACCCAAGCACACCGACCAGGAGATAGACGGCACCGACGCCGGTGTTGACCGTACGGGCCATGTCCGTGCTTTTCAGGCCCGCGTACAGAAGTGCGCCGCCGATCGCGAGGTGGATGACATTGTGCAGCGGATTCACTTCAAAAATGATGAGGTTGGCGCCCTCCGTGGCGAAGAAGCCGATGCCGGAGGTCACCACGAAACCCAGGAGGCCGACAAGAAGATAAACGGCACCGAAGACGGTGGCGACAAGGCGGTTCGGAGAAGTACGCATGGCCCGAATCCTTCCGGTAAGGCGGGAACGTTATGTCCCGGCCAGACTGCGGGATCCCGGATGGGATCCTCGTCGAAGCAATTCGGACCATGTCCCCGTGCGGATGGGGTGCGGGCTTGGGTTGTGTGGCGCTAGGCCTGGGGCTTGAGCTTGATGTTGATCATTTTCAGCTCGTCGGTGCCTTCGAAGCGGTAGACGAGGTCGATCTTCTTGTCGCCGTCGCAGGTGATGAGGCCGGCGACGTCGGCCGCCTTGGTGCCGTTCTCGGTGCTGGCCTTGACCTCGTTGTAGGCAGTCTTGCAGGTGCTGTCCATCTCCAGGGTCTTGATGCCGGCGATGAAGTCCTCCTTGGTCAGCTGCTCATGGAGGGCGGGGTCAAGATAGTCGTCGTAGGCCTTGGAACTGTCGCCGGCAATCACCAGCTTGGTGAAGCTGTCAGCCAGGCCCCGGGCATGGTTGGTGGCTCCGTTGACAACGTTGACCAGGATGAGGACGCCGACGACCGCCAGCAGCAGGACACCGCCCACAACGCCGAGGATGGTCCACAGCTTCCGGCGGCTTTGCGCCGGGGGCTCTTGTCCGGGCAGGCCGAATGGCCCCTCTGACGAGTATTGCCCGGGTGCACCGTACTGTGGCGGGTTGCCGGGCAGCGGTGGCGCGCCATGCTCGCCGGGGTTGCCGGGCTGCCCCGTTGGGTGCGCGGGGTGCCCCGTTGGTTGCGCGGGCCAGGCCGCGGGCTGGACCGGCTGGTACGGTCCCTGAGGATTGCTCACGATGGAGCCTTTCCGGCAACGCACTGGCACTGCCTTATTATTGGGACCCGCCGAACGGCACCCATGGATTCACCTTGGAACAGCCTATAACCCAGCCCGCCGGGGCTGGGTATCGGGGGCAGTAATAAGGGCTGCTGGCCCTAAGCGTCTCCGGATCCCCGCTCCAGCAGCGGCTGGATGCGGAAGGGGATGAGTTCGCCCATGGCCAGTGCGGTGTCCGTCCTGTCCACTCCAGCGCACGCCAGGATCTTGCCGTTGATCCGGAAGAGGTCCTCAGCGTCCAGGGCCACTACCCGGAGCAGGAGGTCAGCGGAGCCGGTGAGGCCGTAGCCTTCCAGGATTTCCGGAATGCCGGCGAGGTCATGGGCGAGCTGCCCCAGTTTCTGCTGCTGGACATGGACGGAAATGAACGCCATGAGCGGATAGCCCAGGGACACCGGGTTGATCCGCCGTTCAAAGGACAGGAAGACGTGCTTCTTCTCCAGCTGAGCCATGCGCGCCTGCACGGTGTTCCGGGACAGCCCCAGCTTCTGGGCCAACGCCACCACCGTCCGCCGGGGGTCGTGGGCCAGGGCCGAGAGCAGCCGCGTGTCTGTGCCATCCAAAGCTTGCATAATGCGCAACGTTAGCACGGTGAGGGCTGTGCAAACAGGGCACTATGCGCAGTATTCGCCGCGGTGGTTGTACCCATTGAGCATTGTGAGTAGGGTCACAAATATCCGGGGCAACGGCGCCCGGGCGGCCGGCAGCGGGCGGGACCACAAGTCCCCAGGCTCCGGTCAAACGACGTGAGAAGGTTGCGTGCCATCGTGTCTACAGACAGGAACCTGATCCAGCTGATTACCCCGGCTGGGGAGCGGATCAGCCACCCGGAGTTCGATCCCTGGGTGAAGGACATCGGGGATGAGCAGTTGTGTTCCCTCTACGAGGACCTGACGGTCATCCGGCGGATCGATGTCGAGGCCACCGCCCTCCAGCGTCAGGGCGAGCTCGGCCTCTGGCCCCCGTTGCTGGGGCAGGAGGCAGCGCAAGTCGGTTCCGGCAGGGCTCTGCGCGAGGACGACTTTGTCTTCTCCAGCTACCGGGAAAACGGTGTGGCGTACTGCCGCGGCGTGGACCTGACGGACATCACCCGGGTGTGGCGGGGCACTGCCTCCTCCGGATGGGATCCGTACACGGTGAATATGGCTACCCCGCAGATCATCATCGGCGCGCAGACGCTGCATGCGACCGGTTACGCCATGGGCATCCAGAACGACGGCGCGGACTCGGTTGCGGTGACGTACTTCGGCGACGGTGCCACCAGTGAAGGCGACGTCAACGAGGCCATGGTCTTTGCCGCCAGTTTCCAGGCGCCCGTGGTCTTCTTCTGTTCGAACAACCACTGGGCCATTTCGGAGCCCGTGCGGTTGCAGTCCCACATCCAGATCGCAGACCGGGCCACTGGATTTGGCATTCCGAGCCTCAGGGTGGACGGCAATGATGTGCTGGCCGTTATGGCAGCGACGCGCGTGGCATTGGACCGTGCCCGGCGTGGCGGCGGACCCACGTTCATCGAAGCAGTCACATACCGCATGGGACCGCACACCACCGCTGACGATCCCACCCGCTACCGTGACGCCAACGAACTGGAGGACTGGGCTGCGAAGGACCCCATCCAGCGGGTCAAGGCCCTGCTGGAACGCAAGGGCCTCCTCACGGATCAGGTCCAGCAGCACGTTCACGACAAGGCAGAGGCCGTCGCCCGCGAAATCCGTTCGGGCTGCATCGGCATGCCGGATCCGGAGCCGATGGACATCTTCAAGCATGTGTACAGCGCGCCCAACTCGTGGCTGGACCGGCAGCAGGACCACTACGCCCGTTACCTGGCTTCCTTCGGCGATCCCGCGGGAGCCACCTCAGAAGAAGGTGCACGCTGATGACCCAGATGACCTTTGCCCGTGCCATCAATTCCGGCCTGCGCAAATCCCTCGAAAATGATCCAAAAGTCATCCTCATGGGCGAGGATATCGGCACCCTCGGCGGTGTTTTCCGGGTGACCGACGGCCTCCAGAAGGATTTCGGCACCCACCGCGTGGTGGACACCCCGCTGGCCGAGTCGGCCATCATGGGCACCGCCGTCGGCCTCGCGTACCGCGGTTACCGCCCGGTGGTGGAGATCCAATTCGACGGCTTCATCTATCCTGCTTTCGACCAGATCGTGAGCCAGGTGGCGAAGCTGCACTACCGCACGCAGGGGGCCGTGAAGATGCCCATCACCATCCGCGTCCCGTTTGGGGGCGGCATCGGCTCGCCCGAGCACCACTCCGAGTCGCCCGAGGCTTACTTCACGCATACCTCGGGTCTTCGCGTGGTCAGCGTCTCCAACCCGCAGGACGCCCACACCGTGATCCAGCAGGCCATCCTGTCCGATGACCCGGTGCTGTACTTCGAACCCAAGCGCCGGTACCACGACAAGGGTGAAGTGGATGAGGGTATCGATCCGCGCACCGCGCTGCCGATGGACACCGCCCGCGTTGTCGCTGAGGGCACTGACGTGACGCTGGTGGCCTACGGGCCGTTGGTGAAGACGGCCAGGGACGCAGCGACCGCCGCCGCCGACGAAGGCATCTCCATCGAGGTCATCGACCTTCGCTCGCTGGCACCTGTGGACTACGCCACCGTGGAAGCTTCTGTCCGGAAAACGGGCAGGCTCGTGGTCACCCATGAAGCCGGCCAGTCCGGTGGCCTGGGCGCCGAAGTTGCAGCCAGCATCACGGAGCGGTGCTTCTACCACCTCGAAGCCGCTCCGGTCCGCATCACCGGGTTCGATATTCCCTACCCGTACTCCAAGCTCGAAATGCACCATCTGCCCGGCCTGGACCGGATCCTCGACGGCGTGGACCGCGCCCTCGGACGCCCGAACTCCCTCAGCGGGCTGGAAGGATGAGCGCCATCATGATCAAGGAATTCAGGCTCCCGGACCTCGGCGAAGGCCTCACGGAATCCGAAATCCTCAGCTGGAAGGTTGCCGTGGGGGACACCGTGACGCTGAACCAGGTCATCGCCGAGGTGGAAACCGCAAAGGCCGTCGTTGAGTTGCCGTCACCGTTCGCGGGCGTGATCACTGCCCTGCATGAAGAGCCGGGAACCATCGTGGAGGTCGGCAAGCCGATCGTCTCCTTCGAGGTAGCGGACGACGGCGGCGCCTCACCTTCAGGGGCTGCGCCCGCCGGGGCGGCCACTGCTGCGGCGGGGACCGCGAAACGCCAGCCGAACCTGGTTGGGTACGGCGCCGTCGTCGAAAGCTCGGGGCGTCCCGCCCGCCGGGTCCGCAACTTCACAACCCCGGTGGCTGAGCCTGTTCGTGGCTCGGTGGTTGAGCCTGTAGAAAACGAGCCTGTAGAAAACGAGCCGGTCGAAACGCGGCCCGTCGCAACCCTGCCCGCCGACACCGCGGAGCGTCCACGCTCCACCCCGCCGGTCCGGAAACTGGCCAAAGACCTCGGCGTCGAGTTGGCCGCGGTCGCGGGCACCGGAGCCGGCGGCCTGATCACGCGGGAGGATGTCCAGAATTTTGTTGGCGGCGGGGAATTGTCGGCGCCGGTGCGCCATCTTTCCGCCGTATCGGATACGGCGTCCCGCGCGGGACTGGCGGCGCAGGGCGGGCGGGAAGTCCGCACTCCCATCAAGGGTGTCCGCAAGTTCACGGCGGCCGCGATGGTGGCGAGTGCGTTCACTGCTCCCCATGCGACGGAATTCCTCACGGTGGATGTCACGCCCACGATGGACCTGCTGGCCAAGCTGAAGACGAGCCGGGCCTTTTCCGGCTACAAGCTCACGCCGCTGACGTTGGTGGCCAAGGCGGTGCTGATCGCGCTGCGGCGGAACCCGTCGCTGAACTCGCGGTGGGAGGAGGCAAGCCAGGAGATCGTGCAGTTCAACTACGTGAACCTGGGCATCGCCGCCGCGACTCCCCGCGGGCTCACCGTGCCGAACATCAAGGACGCCGACACCCTGTCGCTGCTGGAACTCTCCGAAGCCCTGACCGGGCTGACCGAGACGGCACGGGCCGGCAAGACCGCGCCGGCAGACCTGTCCGGCGGCACCATCTCCATCACGAACATCGGGGTCTTCGGCATCGACGCGGGCACGCCCATCCTGAACCCCGGCGAGGCAGCCATCCTCGCCATGGGGGCAGTGCGGAAAATGCCCTGGGAATTCCAGGATGAGGTGGCCCTGCGCCAGGTCATGACGCTGAGCCTGTCCTTTGATCATCGCCTGGTGGACGGCGAGCAGGGCTCGCGGTTCCTCGCCGATGTTGGCGCCATCCTGGCTGAACCAGGCATGGTGCTCACGATGGTCTAACCCACGAGTTTTTGTCCAGATAATCCGGGTTTCGGGCGGTCTAGCTCGGTTTAACTGGACAAAAAACTCTAGGGCCTGCACCCGCGGCTGGCCGCACGACCCGTACGAGCTGCCCAGGCCCGCTTAACCGGTGCTGCCCAGCACCGGTCAAGCGGGGCAGGGCAGCTCTTGCGTCCAGAAACCTGTGAGGGCCGCACTTGAAATCGTGTCCTGGTCAGGAAGCCGGGGGAACGTTCACCGTGAGTGCCGCCAGCGCCATGCTTTCGAGAAGCGGCCGGGCCGTTTTGGGCGCGATTTTCCGTCCGTGGTTCCGCACCGAGTGTGGTGTGGAGTTGATCAGGCCGAACGTAGCGTGCGCCCGCATCCGCAGTTCGACGGCGTCGGTGCCCGGATGCAGCAGCGCCAGGACCTCCACCCAAATCTCCACGTAGTTCCGCTGCAGTGCCCGTACCTCGGACTGGTCCTTCTGGCTGAGGTTGCTGAAATCCCGGTCCTGCACCCGGATCACGTCGGGCTTGCCAAGGGCAAACGCCACGTGGAACCCCACCAGCCTGCGGAGCGCTGCGAGGGGGTCCGTGGTCTCGGCAATGACGCGCCGGCCGCCGTCTAGCAGCTCGCGGCTGACGGTGAGCAGCAGGTCTCCCAACACCGCCTGCTTGCCCTGAAAGTGGCGATAGACGGCCGGGCCGCTGACACCGGCTGCGGCGCCCAGATCTTCCAGCGATACCCGGTTGAATCCGTGCAGGGCGAAGAGTGCCGCGGCGGCGGCAAGCAGCGCCTGGCGGCGGTTCTCCTTCGCCTGGCTGCGGGGTGTTCCTGGAGCTGCCGGCGTCGCCGCCGCGGCCCGTGCTGACGAAACGGGTCGTGTTGCCGAGTTCGGATGCTCAGACTGGGCCGGTGAGGACGGCTTGACCGGTCGGGTGGTGGGCACGCTTTTCCTCCTAGGAACAGCCGATTCTAGCAATGTCCTGTTGTGTTGGACATCACAGTTAATAAAGACTAACCTGAATTCCAGTTATAAAGCATTAACCGAGCTGGCTTTTGCGGCCGGAGCCTTGGTGGCTTTCAATAGATGACGAACGGATGCAGTCGATGGAGACTCTCGCCAGCCGGCTTGATGCCGCAAGTGAAGCGTTTGCTGCAAACAACGCTGCCCAGCTCGCGCTGGCCGCCGAACTCCGGACCAGGCTGGCTGAGGCCGCGTTGGGCGGGCCGGAGAAGTCGCGGGAGCGCCATGTGGGGCGCGGGAAGCTGCTGCCCCGGGAGCGCATTGACCGGCTGCTGGATGATGGCAGCCCGTTCCTGGAGATCGCGCCGCTGGCAGCCAACGGCATGTACAACAACGACTCGCCGGGAGCCGGGGTTATTGCCGGCATCGGTCTGGTCCACGGCCGCCAGGTGCTGGTGATCTCCAACGACGCCACCGTCAAGGGCGGCACCTACTACCCGATGACCGTGAAGAAGCACCTCCGCGCCCAGGAGATAGCGCTGGAGAACCGGCTGCCGTGCATCTATCTGGTGGATTCGGGCGGGGCGTTCCTCCCGAAGCAGGACGAAGTTTTTCCCGACAAGGAGCATTTCGGCCGGATCTTCTTCAACCAGGCGAAGATGTCTGCCGCGAAGATCCCCCAGATCGCCTCGGTGATGGGCTCCTGCACGGCAGGCGGCGCTTACGTTCCGGCGATGAGCGATGAGACGGTGATCGTGCGGAACCAGGGCACTATCTTCCTGGGCGGTCCGCCTCTGGTGAAGGCTGCCATCGGGGAGATCGTCACGGCGGAGGAACTGGGCGGCGGTGACGTGCACTCGAAGATCTCCGGTGTCACCGACCACCTGGCGGAGAACGACGAGCATGCCCTGCAGATCGTCCGGGACATCGTCTCCACCCTGCCGAGGCCGGCTGCCCCTGCCTGGGATGTGGACACCGTCGTCGAGCCCCTCGCGGATCCGGAGGAGTTGTACGGCGCCGTCCCGACGGACGTCAACGCGCAGTACGACGTGCACGAGGTCATTGCCCGGCTGGTGGACGGCAGCAGGTTCCACGAGTTCAAGAAGGAGTACGGCACCACCCTGGTCACCGGCTTCGCCAGGCTGCACGGGCACCCGGTGGGGATCGTGGCCAACAACGGCGTGCTCTTCAGCGAGTCCTCGCTTAAAGGCGCGCACTTCATCGAACTCTGCGACCAGCGCGGCATTCCGCTTATTTTCCTGCAGAACATTTCCGGGTTCATGGTGGGCAAGGACTCCGAGCAGGGCGGCATTGCCAAAAACGGCGCCAAGATGGTCACCGCCGTCGCCACCGCCCGGGTGCCAAAGCTGACCGTCGTGATCGGCGGGTCCTTCGGGGCCGGCAACTACTCCATGTGCGGGCGGGCGTACTCGCCGCGCTTCCTGTGGATGTGGCCGGCAAGCCGCATCTCGGTGATGGGCGGGAACCAAGCCTCCGGCGTTCTCGCAACCGTCAAGCGTGAGCAGTACGAGGCCCGTGGCGAGGAATGGTCCGCAGAGGACGAGGAAGCCTTCAAGGCCCCGATCAAACAGCAATACGAGGACCAGGGCAGCCCGTACTATTCCAGCGCCCGCCTCTGGGACGACGGCGTGATCGACCCCGCGGATACCCGCACCGTCCTGGGACTGGCGCTCGACGTCGTCTCCCGCACCCCCCTGCCGGAGACCTCCTTCGGCCTTTTCCGGATGTGAGCCAGCCATGACCGTTTCCATGCCCGCCGTTCCTTCCGCAATCCGGCAGAAGCCGCTGTTCAGCACCGTGCTCGTCGCCAACCGCGGGGAGATCGCCTGCCGCGTCATCCGCACACTGCGTGCCCTGGGCATCCGCTCCGTTGCCGTCTACAGCGACGCCGACGCCGGGGCCCGCCACGTTCGCGAGGCTGACACCGCCGTGCGGATCGGCCCTGCCGCCGCAGGAGAAAGCTACCTGAGGATCGAGGCGATCCTCCAGGCCTGCCGCGACACCGGCGCCGAGGCAGTCCACCCCGGCTACGGCTTCCTCAGCGAGAACGTCGATTTTGCCCGCGCCCTCGAAGCCGCCGGCATCACCTTCATCGGCCCCGGCGTTGAGTCCCTGAACGTCATGGGCGACAAGATCCGGTCCAAGAACCACGTGGCCGGCTACGGAGTCCCCGTAGTTCCGGGCATCGCCGAACCGGGCATGACTGACGCGCAACTCATGGAGGCCGCGCCCGCCGTCGGGTTCCCGCTCCTGATCAAGCCGTCAGCGGGCGGCGGCGGCAAGGGCATGCACATCGTGGAGCGCCCCGAGGACCTCGAAGCCACGCTGGCCACCGCCCGCCGCGTCGCCGCGAGCGCCTTCGGCGATGACACCCTTTTCCTTGAACGGCTGGTCCGCACGCCGCGGCACATCGAGGTCCAGGTCCTGGCGGACAACCACGGCAACGTGATCCATCTTGGGGAGCGGGAATGCTCGCTGCAGCGCCGCCACCAAAAGGTGATTGAGGAAGCGCCGTCGCCGCTGCTGGAATCGCTGCACGACGGCGGGGCCACTCGGGCCCGGATCGGCGAGGCCGCCTGCCAGGCGGCCCGCAGCGTCCACTACAGCGGCGCGGGAACTGTGGAGTTCCTGGTCTCCGACGAGGCCCCTGACGAGTTCTTCTTTATGGAGATGAATACCCGCCTCCAGGTGGAGCACCCGGTGACCGAAATGGTCACCGGCGTTGACCTGGTCGAATGGCAGGTGCGGATCGCCGCCGGTGAGGCACTGACCGTCCGCCAGGCCGACGTCGAACTCAACGGGCACGCCGCGGAAGCCCGCGTCTACGCGGAAATCCCGGAGCGGAACTTCATGCCGTCCACCGGGACCGTGCTCCTGCTGGACGAAATGCCCCATCACGGAGCCGGCATGATCCGGGTGGATTCGGCACTGCTCGAGGGGCTCGAGATCTCCTCCAGCTACGATCCGATGATCTCCAAAGTCATCGCGTGGGGCCCGGACCGGACCGTTGCCCTGGATACGCTGGACGCGGCACTCGCCGGCTACACGGCCCTTGGCATCGACACGAATGTTGAGTACCTGAGGCTGCTGATCAACGACGCCGACGTCCGCGCCGGGCATCTCGATACCGGCCTGATCGAGCGCAAGATGCCGGCCTTCGCCTTCCGGCGGATTGACGACGCCGAACTGGTCGCGGCCGCCCTGTACGCCGTTGTGAGCGGGGAACAGGACGGAACGGGGACGCCACCCGGTCCGTGGCAGGCCGGCAACGGCTGGCGGATCGGCGGGCCGGCACCACGGCGGATCAGCCTGGGAACGCCCGACGGCGGCATCACAACAGTGAGTGTCACAGGCCGCGTGGCCGCTGGCCCGGTCCAGGTCTGTGTGGGTGACGGGCCCTGGCGGACGGCCTCGCTGCGACTGCCGGGCCGCGGGAGCCTGGTCCTTACCCTGGACGGCGAAACCACTGAGTATTCCCTGGCCCCGGTGACGTGGGGTTCCGGCAGCCCGGATCCGGATAACCTGCCCGCAGGAGTTCCCGCGGAACTGTTCCTCGGCAACGGAGGCTGGTCATGCCGGCTGGAGGCGCTGACGCGGGAGTCACGGCTTGTCCGGGTGCTCGCCGCCGTCGAGCGCGAGGAAGGCACCGCGGACCCGGAGGTGCGTTCGCCCATGCCCGGCACGGTGGTATCCGTTGCCGTCAGCAACGGCGACACCGTGGAAGCCGGCCAGGTTCTCCTCTCCGTGGAAGCCATGAAGATGGAACACCAGCTGGTGGCAGAGGTGGCCGGCACGGTCCATATCAGCATCAAGGCTGGTCAGCCGGTCAAAGCGGACCAGGTGCTGGCCACCATCCACCCGTCAACCACCGATTCAGACGCAGATTCACTTCAGGATTCCAACACGGAGTCGAACAACGATTCCAACGACACAGGCAAGGGAGCCTAGCCATGGCAGATTTTGAGCTCAGCGAGGAATACCAGGACCTCAGCGACACCGTCCGGGATTTCGCGGACAACGTGGTGGCGCCGGTCTCGGCCAAGCACGATGAGGAGCACAGCTTCCCGTACGAGGTGGTGTCCCAGATGGCGGACATGGGTCTGTTCGGGCTGCCGTTCCCGGAAGAGCACGGCGGGATGGGCGGGGACTACTTCGCTTTGGCACTCGCCCTCGAACAGCTTGGCCGGGTGGACCAGTCCGTGGCAATCACGCTGGAAGCAGGCGTCTCCCTCGGCGCAATGCCGGTGTACCGGTTCGGCACCGAGGCCCAGAAAGAGGAGTGGCTCCCGCTGCTGGCCTCGGGCAAGGCGCTCGCCGGCTTCGGACTCACGGAGCCGGAAGCAGGCTCTGACGCCGGCGGGACCAAAACCCACGCCCATCGTGAGAACGGCGACTGGGTGATCAACGGCAACAAGGAATTCATCACCAACTCCGGGACCGACATCACGCGTCTGGTCACGGTCACCGCGGTGACGGGTCAGAAGGAACGCAAGGATGGCAGCCTCAAGAAGCAGATTTCCACCATCCTGGTGCCCACCAAAACTGCGGGTTTCAGGGCGGAGAAGGCCTACAACAAAGTGGGCTGGAACGCCTCGGACACGCACCCGCTGACGCTCAAGGACGTCCGGGTGCCGGAAGCGAACCTGCTCGGTGCGGAGGGGAGGGGTTACGCGAATTTCCTTTCCATCCTGGACGAGGGTCGGATCGCCATCGCGGCTTTGGCGACGGGGGCGGCGCAGGGCTGTGTTGACCTGTCGGTGAAGTACGCCAAGGAACGCAGCGCGTTCGGCCATCACATCGGCAAGTACCAGGCCATCTCGTTCAAGATCGCCCGCATGCAGGCCCGGGCCCATACGGCCCGCCTGGCGTACTACGACGCCGCGTCGAGGATGCTGGCGGGAAAGCCGTTCAAGACGCAGGCGGCCATCGCTAAGATGGTCGCAGGCGAGGCGGCCATGGACAACGCGCGGGATGCCACCCAGGTATTCGGCGGCTATGGCTTCATCAACGAATTCACCGTGGCACGCCACTACCGCGACTCCAAGATCCTTGAAGTGGGGGAGGGCACCACGGAGGTCCAGCTGATGCTCATCGCCCGCGAACTCGGACTGTAACCAGCCCGCTGGTCGGGAATGCCACGCGGTGGTCGAGTCTGTTACCCGGTGGTCGAGCTGTAAAACGGTGGTCGAGCCTGTCGAGACCCTTGAAAGGACCAACGATGATCAACAAGGTTGTTGCCAGCGCCGAGGAAGCCATTGCGGACATTCCCGAAGGCGCGTCGCTCGCGGTGGGAGGGTTCGGCCTCTGCGGAATCCCGGTGGCCTTGATCGATGCCCTGCACCGGCACGGCACCAAGGACCTCGAGACCGTGAGCAACAACTGCGGCGTGGACGACTGGGGGCTGGGCGTCCTGCTCCGTGACGGCAGGATCCGGCGGACTGTCAGTTCCTACGTCGGCGAGAACAAGGAGTTCGCGCGCCAGTACCTGTCCGGTGAGCTTGAGGTGGTCCTCACCCCGCAGGGGACGCTGGCGGAAAAGCTCCGGGCCGGCGGCGCCGGGATTCCCGCTTTCTACACCAAGGCGGGGGTCGGCACGCAGGTGTCCGACGGCGGCCTGCCGCAGAAGTACGACGCCGACGGCGGCATCGCCATCGCCTCTTCCCCCAAGGAAGTGCGGACTTTCAACGGTGTGGACTACGTCCTGGAGGAATCCCTGACGCCCGACTTCGGGCTGGTCCACGCCTGGAAGGGTGACCGCCACGGCAACCTGGTTTTCCACGCCACCGCCATGAACTTCAACCCGCTCTGCGCCATGGCGGGAAAAATCACCATCGCCGAGGTGGAGGAGCTGGTGGAACCGGGGGAGCTGGACCCCGAACACGTCCACACTCCCGGCATCTTTGTCCAGCGTGTGGTGGTTGTGCCTGCCGGTGAGAAGCGGATCGAAAAGCGGACCGTCGCCCTTGCCCGGGCTGCCGGAACCGAAAGCGCCATCGAACAGGCAGGAGCGTAGCCATGGAGTCCAGCAGCACGCAGGGAGCGCCTCCCCGTCCCGAAGCCGTACGGCCCGAATACCGGCGTGCCACCGTCGGCCATCCGGAAGGCACCAATCCGGAGGCCAAAGGGTGGACGCGCAACGAACTGGCCGCCCGGGTGGCCCGGGAGCTCAGCAACGGGCAGTATGTCAACCTCGGCATCGGTATGCCCACGCTCATTCCCAACTACATCCCGGCAGGCGTCGAGGTGGTGCTCCACTCGGAGAACGGGATCCTGGGCGTGGGACCGTACCCCAGCGAGGACGCGGTGGATCCGGACCTCATCAACGCCGGCAAGGAAACCGTCACGGTTAACAAGGGGGCCGCGTTCTTCGACTCCGCCTCGTCGTTCGGCATGATCCGCGGCGGGCACGTGGACGTGGCTGTGCTCGGCGCCATGGAAGTGGCGCAGAACGGCGACCTGGCCAACTGGATGATCCCGGGCAAGATGGTCAAAGGCATGGGCGGGGCCATGGACCTGGTCTTCGGCGCCAAGAAGGTGATCGTGATGATGGAACACGTGGACCGCAACGGCAACCCCAAGATCGTGGAGCACTGCTCGCTGCCGCTGACCGGCAAAGCCTGCGTGGACCGGATCATCACCGACCTCGCCGTGATCGACGTCGTCACCGAAGGCGGGCGTTCCCGGTTGGTTCTCCGCGAACTGGCCCCCAACGTCTCCGTGGAGGACGTGGCCGCGGCCACCGGCGCCGAGCTGTTCGAAGAGGACCAGGAGCTCACCGTATGAGCGGGGCTTCGGCGGGCTCAACCTCCGACGGTCCGGGCGCAGCCGCCGAGGGCCCCCGCACCATTGAGCAGCGCGGCCTGTACTTTGACGAACTCGAAGAAGGCGTTGTCTACGCGCACCGGCCCGGCCGCACCGTGACCGAGGCGGACAACGTCCTGTTCACAACGCTCACCATGAACACCCAGGCCCTGCACCTCGATGCCGCCTGGAGCGCAGGGCAGCCGTTTGGCCAGCGGCTGGTCAACTCCATGTTCACGCTGTCCACCCTGGTGGGGCAGTCAGTATCGCAGCTCACCCAGGGCACCATCATTGCCCAGTTGGGCCTGACGGACGTCTCCTTCCCGCACCCGCTGTTCCACGGGGACACGCTCTACACCGAGACGGTGATCACCGGAAAACGGCTCTCGGGATCGCGACCCGGCCAGGGGATTGTGACTATGCAGCACACCGGCAGGAACCAGGACGGCACCGTGGTGGCGCTGGCCACACGGAGCTGCCTGATGTGGACCCGGGACGCCCATGTGGCGCAGTCTTCCGGACAAAACGTGCAGCCTGCGGGAGCTGAAAAGGGGAGCGTGCCGGGCCCCGAAAAGAGGACAATGTCCGTATGACATTTGTGATGGGTCCCGCCCTGCTCTTCTGCCCCGCCGACCGCCCGGAGCGCTTCCCCAAGGCCGCCCAACGCGCCGACGCTGTCATCGTGGACCTCGAGGACGCGGTGGCACCCGCGGACAAGCAGCGGGCGCGCGGCGCCATCCTGGCCCAGCTGGGCGCTGCCGGGGACGGGCCCGAACTTGACCCCAGCCGCACCATCATCAGGATCAATCCGGCGGGCACCGACGAGTTCGAGAAGGACCTGCACTGCCTGGCCCACACCCCGTACCGCACGGTGATGCTGGCCAAGACTGAGAGTGCGGCCCAGCTCGAAGCCCTGGCGGACTACCACGTCATCGCCCTGTGCGAGACCGCCGTCGGGGTCCTGAACGCGCCCGCCATCGCGGCGGCCCCCAACGTGGTGGCCCTGATGTGGGGCGCCGAGGACCTCCTGGCTTCCCTCAGCGGTACGTCCAGCAGAACGGACGACGGCGGCTACCGCGCCGTGGCGCTGCATGCCCGGTCCGCGGTGCTGCTCGCCGCCCGGGCTTTCGGGAAAGAAGCCGTGGACGCCGTGTACGTCAACATCCCGGACCTTGACGGGCTGGCGCTGGAAGCCGCTGATGCCGCAGCGTCAGGATTCGGCTCCAAAGCCTGCATCCATCCCACGCAGGCGGCCGTTGTACGGGGCGCCTATGCCCCGTCCGAGGCCGACGTCGCCGCCGCCACAGAACTGCTGCAGGTCGCCGCTGTTGCCGGATCCGGCGTGTTCCAGCACGGCGGCAAAATGATCGACGGCCCCATCCTCAAGCACGCCGAAGCCACCATCCGCCGGGCAGGCATCCGCTCCTAGGGCCACGACGGCAGGAATCACAAGAGCCCCGAATCATCAGGCACCGAATCATCAGGCACCGAATCACCGGGCACCGAATCACCGCCGCCGGCGGCGGGAACCGCCGAGCGAAAGCGGCGGGATGGCCTCATAGAGCGGCATCCGGACCCAGCGCTCGCCCGTCTCCCGGAACTCAGCCCTGGTGGCGAAACGGTACAGGTAGCTGTTGACACGCACCCAGCGCGGCGGATCGCCGTCGAACGGGTCGGCGCGGAGTAGCCGCAGCGTCCGCTGGTCCGCCTCCAGCAGTTTCGTGAGGAACGCGTAAAACCACTCCTCGTGGACGGTGCGCAACGGCAGGAACCACATCAACCAGTCCAGCCGCAGGTGGTACGGCGCGCACTGGCGAGGCAACCGGCGGAGATCCCCGGGTTTGCCCTTAAACTGATATTCGCGCCAGTCTGCTGAGTCCTCAGGTTCTTCGTCCAGCGTGCCTTCCACCACGATCTCGACGCGGTGCTTGGTCACGGTGCCAAACGCGCCGTACGTGTTGACCAGCTGCCAGCGGTTGAAGCTGGCATTCATCAGCTGCCCCTTGGAGAGCAGGTTGCGCACGGGCCAGTAGCTGAGGACTACCAGCAGCATTGTGGCCAGCAGGGTGATGGCAAGCCAGTACGGGGGATTGCCGAGGCTGCCTTCCTCAGGATCCCCGTCCAGCGGCAGGAACGGCAATACGGCGTGGGCCGCGGGGTCGCTGACCGCGGCGAAGGCCAGCACAATGGCCATCCAGTTCAGCCACGCGAAGTTGCCGCTGGCCACCAGCCACAGCTGGGTGAAGATGATGATTCCGGCGGCGGCGCTTGCCACGGGTTGCGGAGCGAACAGGAGGAACGGCACCACGAGCTGGGCGAAATGGTTCCCCAGGACCTCCAGTCGGTGGAAGGGTTTGGGCAGGAGATGAGCCTGGCGGCTCAGCGGCCCCGGCATCGGCTGCGTTTCATGGTGATAGTAGAGGGCGGTCAGGTCACGCCACTCCCGGCCGCCGCGGATCTTGATCATCCCGGCGCCGAACTCCAGCCGGAACACGAGCCAGGCCAACAGGATCAGGATGGTGCGCGGCGGCTCCGTCTGGTCCGAACCAAGGAAGGCCACCGTGAACCCGGCCTCCAGGAGCAGCATTTCCCAGCCGAAGCCATAAAACGTCTGCCCCACGTTGACGATCGACATGTAGAGCAGCCACAGGGCCAGAAATGCGATCAGCGGAACCCACGGCGGCCCAAGCTGGGGGATGCCGGCCGCCAGGAGGGCGGAAATTGCCAGTCCGGTGAGGCAGACACCACGCAGCAGCCGGTCCGAATAGCGCCAACGGAACAGCGTGGGCCGCCGGCGCGCGCTGAACCCCTCCAGATAGTCCGGAACCGGCAACAGGCCACGTTCGCCCAGCAGCGCAGGGAACTGGTTCAGGGAGGACAGGAACGCAACGAAGAACAGTGCCGCCACACCTCGCTGCAGCACTTGCCGGGCGAATCCGTACTCCGGCGCATCGAACCAGGAAACCCAGTCCACGCAATCCACGTTACGCCCGGCGTCGCTGTCCGCCCACTAGGATCGGATGGTGTTTGCATTGGTGCTCATTGCCGTCGTTGCAGGGGCACTGGCCCAGCGGCTGGCCGGCCTCGGATTCGGCCTTCTCGTCTCTCCCGTCCTGGTGGTGCTGCTCGGCCCCTTCGACGGCGTTATGATCATCAACCTGTGCGGCGCAGCCTCATCCCTCCTGATCCTTTCCAGGGTCTGGCGGCATGTGGAGTGGAAGCGCTACTTCGGACTGGCGCTCGCGGCCCTCGCAGGGGTAGTGCCGGGTGCCTGGTTGGCCAGCAACGTGGCCGAAGCGCCGCTGGAGATCTGCATCGGCATCCTCCTCATCATCGCCCTGCTGGCTTCGCAACGGCTGACCCGCAGCTCCTGGCGCGCCAGTGGCCCCGTTCCCATGGTCTCCCTCGGCTTCACCAGCGGACTGATGAACGCGGCAGCGGGCGTCGGCGGACCGGCCATCACCGCGTACGCCATTGCCACCCGGTGGGAGCAGAAGAGTTTCGGCGCCACCCTCCAGCCCTATTTCGTGACCACCGGACTGTCTTCCCTGGTGATCAAGTACGTACTATCCGGTGGACATGTTCCCGGCCTGGACGGCTGGCAATGGCTCAGCATCCTGGCCGCCATGGTGGCGGGAATCATCGCAGGCGATCTGCTGTCCGGCAAGGTCAAACCGGCTGCCGTGCGGCGGATCGTTGTGGCCATCGCCTACATCGGAGCCGTGTCCACGCTTGCCAAGGGTTTCATCGAGCTGGCGGCGGGCTGACCGGACCGCGGGCCACGTGCGGGCCGTGGTGCGGGATACTTAACCAATGCAGCCTCGCAGAATCGTCATCCTCGGATCCACCGGTTCCATCGGCACCCAGGCGATTGACGTCGTCGACGGCGCCCCGCACCTTTTTGAGGTAGTGGCGCTCAGTGCCGGCGGAGGGAACCTGCAGCTCCTGGCCCGCCAGGCCGTCCACACCGGTGCCGCCGCTGTGGGCATCGCTGCGGGGGATCCGCGCAAGCTGCGGGACCTGATCTCCGAGGCTGCCCGCCTCGCCGGGCGGCAGGACTACCGCCCCGAAATCATCGCCGGCCCGGATGCCTCGGCCCGCGTCGCCGCGGTAGACGCGGACGTAGTGCTCAACGGCATTACCGGCTCCATCGGGCTCGCCCCGACCCTCGCCGCCCTGAAATCAGGTGCAACGCTGGCGCTGGCCAACAAGGAATCGCTGATCGTCGGCGGAGCGCTCGTCAAGGCCGCCGCCCGCGAGGGACAGATCGTGCCGGTGGATTCCGAGCACTCAGCGATAGCGCAGTGCCTGCGCTCCGGCTCCGCGGCCGAAGTTGAGAAACTCATCCTGACGGCCTCCGGAGGGCCTTTCCGCGGCCGGACAAGAGAACAGCTCCACGACGTGACGCCGAAAGAGGCCCTGGCGCACCCCACGTGGGACATGGGGCTGATGGTCACCACCAACTCGGCCACGCTCGTCAACAAGGGCCTTGAGCTTATCGAGGCGCATCTGCTGTTCGACGTGCCGCTGGACCGGATCGACGTTGTGGTCCACCCGCAGTCGGTGGTCCACTCCATGGTCCAGTTCATTGACGGGTCCGTCATCGCCCAGGCGTCCCCGCCGGACATGCGCCTCCCCATTGCCTTAGGGCTGGGCTGGCCGGACAGGGTCCCCAAAGCGGCCTCCCCGTGTGACTGGACCAAAGCCACCAGCTGGACGTTCGAACCCCTGGACACCGTCGCTTTCCCGGCCGTGGACCTGGCCAAGGACGCCGCCAAGCAGGGGAGTACTTTTCCCGCCGTCTTCAACGCGGCAAACGAGGAAGCGGTCATGGCGTTCCACTCGGGACGCATCCGCTTCACCGAAATCGTGGACACCATCGATGCTGTCCTCAGCGAACATTCAGGATCCTCCGGGCTGACGCTTGAGTCGGTACTGGATGCTGAAGACTGGGCACGCACGCGCGCCCACGAACGTTTAGCAGTCAGCAGTCTCTAGGAAGCAGCAGATCCACGCATGAGCCCCGTCCTCCTCTTTATCCTCGGCGTCGTCTTTGTGGCGATCGGCATTGCCGTGTCCATTGCGCTGCACGAAGTGGGGCACCTGGTGCCCGCCAAGCTGTTCAAGGTGCGTGTCACCAAGTACATGATCGGCTTCGGCCCCACCCTGTGGTCCAAGCGGAAGGGCGAGACCGAATACGGCGTGAAAGCGATCCCGCTGGGCGGCTACGTGTCCATGATCGGCATGTATCCGCCCAACAAGGACGACGGAACCGTCCGCCCCTCCAGCACCGGCATGTTCCAGACACTGGCCACGGAAGCCCGGTCCATGGCACACGAGGAAGTGGGCCCGGAGGACGCAAACCGCGTGTTCTACCGGCTGCCGGTGTGGAAGAAAATCATCGTGATGCTGGGCGGGCCGGCCATGAACCTGTTGATCGGCGTGGTCCTGACCGCCGTCCTGCTGATGGGCTTCGGCATGGCCACGGCCACCACCACCATCGCCGACGTCTCCAAATGCCAGGTGGCGGCCGGCGAGACCGTTGATCCCGATTCCCCGGACTGCAAGCTGACCCCCGCGGCCGCTGCCGGGCTCCTGCCCAACGACGTGGTCACCTCCTTTGACGGGAAAGCTGTCACCGGCTGGGACGAGCTGACCGAATGGATCCGGGCCTCCGCGGGCAGGGAAGTCAGCATCACTGTGGAGCGCGACGGCGCGCCCGTTACCACCACGGTGACGCCGGTGCTCTCCGCCCGCCCCGTCGTCGGCGTGGACGGACGCCAGGCAAAGGACGACGCCGGCACCCTCCTGTACCAGGACGTCGGCTTCCTGGGCATCGGCGCGCAGACCGAACTGGTTCCCCAGCCGGCGTCGTCCGTCCTGCCCATGGCGGGCGAAAACATCAAGCAAGTGGCCGGCGTCGTCTTCAATCTGCCCGCCCGGGTGGTGGGCGTTGCCAAGGCGGCCTTCAGCGAGGAAGAGCGCGACCCCAACGGCCCCATCAGCGTGGTGGGCGTGGGGCGCGTGGCCGGTGAAGTGGCGGCCATGGAGGAAGTGCCGCTGCAGTCCAGGATTGGGGCACTGGTAGGGCTGCTCGCCGGCTTGAACTTTGCGCTGGCGGTCTTCAACCTGATCCCGCTGCTTCCGCTCGACGGCGGCCACGTGGCCGGAGCGCTGTACGAGGGGGCGCGGCGACGGGTGGCCAAGCTGTTCGGCAAACCGGATCCTGGCGCTTTCGACATCGCCAAACTGCTTCCCGTGACTTACGTGGTGGCCACGTTGCTGATGGGCATGAGTTTGCTGCTGATCTATGCCGACATCGTGAAGCCGGTGAACCTGTTCGGCTGACTCCTGCGGACGTCTGGCTGGACGGATGTCCCGGATCTACCATGAAACATGGCCACGTTCGCCGTCCAATCAAAGAGCATCAGCCGCTGGATCCGGGCCGGATTGTGGGCGCTGCCTGTCTCGTGGCTTGTCACCGCCTGGTCCACGCTGGACCCGCAGCCGGACCAGGCGAAGGACCCGGAGGCCTGGGCCCGTTTTGTCAGCTCCGATGGGTACCAGTTCAGCCATCTTGTCGGCAGTACCGCAGGCACCATCCTGGCCCTGTTCGGTCTCTTTGCTTTGGGCTGTTCCATGGCCAACAGCAGGACGGGGCGCCTGGCAATGACCTCGATGGTCACAGCTGTTGCCGGCACGGCTTTGCTGCTTGTGCCGGCGGTGATTTCCACGTTTGCCACCCCCGCCATCGGAAAGGCATACCTGGGAGGAAACCAGGACGTGATGCAGCTGGAATTCCCGGCGTCCATGACCGGGGCGTTCCTGCTGGGCCTGCTGCTCGCATTCGTTGGCACGGTGCTGCTGGGGATTGCTGTATGGCGTTCCCACGTGCTGCCGCGCTGGGCCGGGGCCCTCTGGGCGGCCGGCGCTGTGGTGTTCTACGTCCTGGGCGTTGTCCTGGGGCAGGCAACTACGGGAAGCAGCCTGCCGTCCCAGGCCGCCGGGGCCGTACTGATGGCAGGCGCCGGTGGGTGGATCGCCTGGAGCGGATCCCGGCAGGCCACGACAGCGCCTGATCGGATCGGGTGATTCTCGCAAATCAGCCGTTATTGGCTGATATTTAATAATCAGCTATTTTTGATTGATTATGGGTGATCACCTGCGTACGGTTAAGGCATGTACGTACTGACCATCGACCAGCGAGGCAGCACCGCCGACGTCGACCGTGTTCCCGATCTGATCGCCGCACTGCGCAGCCTCACACCGGCGCCCTTCGAGCGGTCCGTGGGTGATGAACTCCAGGGTGTGGTGGAACATGCCGAGGACGTAGTGGAGATCGCCTTGTACGCACTCCGGAGCGGGCACTGGTACGTCGGGATCGGGATCGGGGCCGTACAGCTCACCCCGGGCGGAAGCCCCCGGGAAGGTTCCGGGAGCGGCTTTGTGGCAGCGCGAAAGGCCGTGGAACTCGCCAAGGGCTCGGCTGGTCAGGTGCCGTTGTCGGTGGTGTCCGGCAGTATTGGCCGTGGACGGGAGATGCCTCCCCACGCCAAGGAAGGAGCCATGACCACTGCAAATGCCCAGGCGGTGCTTCGCCTGATCGGACGGGTGGTGCAGCAACGCACACCAGCCCAGTGGCGGGTGGTGGACCGGTTGCGCGCGCTCCAGGGCGGCGATGGAAAGCACGGCAGCCAGAAACATGTGGCCCAGGAACTGGGAATCACGGAGCAGTCGGTGAGCCGTGCTGTACTCAGGTCCGGCTGGCTTGAGGAATGGGCCGCCAGGCCTGCCGCGGCCATGCTCCTCGACTACGCCCATTCCCAGATTGAAGGAGACCGGTGAACGCACTCTGGATCGCAGTTGCCCTGTTGGTGGCCGGATTCGCAGGATGGCCTGTGACCGCACTGGTGTTCCGGCTCGCCAGGACCATTGACGACAAAGCGGACGCGGCCACCAAATCGGACCAGGACGCATCAGCCCAGGACCCTTCAGCCGACGTCACGGTAGACACCGTTTCGGAAGCCCCGCGGGCCGGTACGGGGCAAACCGTCGACGGCGAGCTGACCACAGGTGGCGGCCAGCCGCCGTCGGACGTTCCTCAGGTGGCGCCGGCGCTGCCGGCCCAGCGGATCCTGCGGGGTGGGGCAATCATCGGAGTCCTGGAACGGTTGGGCGTCTGCGTGGCCATCCTGACCGGACAGCCGGTGGCCATTGCCTACATCGTGGCCATCAAGGGCCTGGGCAGGTTCGCCGAATTGAAAGAGACCCCCGTGGCTGCGGAGCGGTTCATCATCGGAACGCTCACGTCCATGCTGTGGGCTGCGGGAACTGCGGCAGTGATCAAGGTCGTGTTCCTGCAGTGAGTCTTGCTGACTGCCCGGATCGGCGCCAGCCCACCCCTGGGGATAGTGTGTCCTTATGACTGTTTTTGCCGTTGAGTATGTGTACACCGCCGATTCCTCCGCCGTCCGTGATGATCACCGCCCCGCGCACCGGGCCTGGCTGGCGGGTCTGGCGGACGAGGGCCAGCTGCTGACCAGCGGACCCTACGGTGACGGGGCAGGCGCCCTGCTGATCTTCAAGGTCCAGGACGAAACCCAGCTGAACGATCTCCTCAAGCAGGACCCGTTCGCCGTCGCCGGCACCATTGCCGGGATCCGGACAACCGAGTGGACTCCCGTGATCGGCCTCCTGGCCGCGCACGCATCCTGATTCCCGGACCTTTTTCACTACCGAAACACCTACCCAAGGAGTCCACGTGACCTCGGTCAGCCTGGGAATGCCGTCAGCACCGCCGCCCGTTCTCGCCCCCCGCCGCAAGACGCGGCAGATCAAGGTGGGTTCCGTCGGGGTCGGTTCGGACTCGCCCATCAGTGTGCAGTCCATGACCACCACGCCCACCACGGACATCAACGCCACCCTGCAGCAGATCGCGGAACTCACCGCCTCCGGTTGCGACATCGTGCGCGTCGCCTGCCCGTCGGCCGATGATGCAGAGGCCCTGCCAATCATCGCTCGCAAGTCCCAGATCCCTGTCATTGCGGACATCCACTTCCAGCCGAAGTACGTCTTCGCAGCGATTGAGGCCGGCTGCGCGGCAGTGCGGGTGAACCCGGGCAATATCCGCAAGTTTGATGACCAGGTCAAGGAAATCGCCCGCGCCGCGAAGGACCACGGGACCTCCATCCGGATCGGCATCAACGCCGGATCGCTGGAGCCCGGCATACTGAAGAAGTATGGCAAGGCCACCCCCGAGGCACTCGTGGAATCCGCCGTCTGGGAAGCGTCGCTGTTCGAAGAGCACGGTTTCAACGACTTCAAGATCTCGGTCAAGCACAACGACCCGGTCATTATGGTTGCTGCCTACGAGATGCTGGCCGAGCAGGGCGACTGGCCCCTGCACCTGGGCGTCACCGAAGCAGGGCCCGCCTTCCAGGGCACCATTAAGTCCGCCACAGCCTTCGGGGCGCTCCTGGCCAAGGGCATCGGCGACACCATCCGGGTTTCCCTGTCGGCGCCTCCGGTGGAGGAAATCAAGGTGGGCAACCAGATCCTCCAGTCCCTGAACCTGCGCCCGCGCAAACTGGAAATCGTCTCCTGCCCGTCATGCGGCCGCGCCCAGGTGGACGTGTACACCCTTGCCGAACAGGTCACCGCAGGGCTGGAAGGCATGGAAATTCCGCTCCGCGTTGCAGTGATGGGCTGCGTTGTCAACGGACCGGGCGAAGCCCGCGAAGCCGATCTGGGTGTGGCGTCCGGCAACGGCAAGGGGCAGATCTTTGTGAAGGGCCAAGTCATTAAGACTGTGCCTGAGAGCGAGATTGTTGAGACACTGATCGAAGAGGCCATGCGCATAGCTGAAGAGATGGGGGAGGCCGATGGCGAAGATGCTGTCAAGGGTAGCCCCGTGGTTAGCGTCTCATAAAGAGGACGCCGCGCCGGCGGGAATATCCGTCCGGACCCTCGCCGGCGCGGACACCGCTGCCCTGCGGCGCCTAGCGTCGCAGGATCCGGTGGCCAATGTCTTTATCCTGGCGCACCTCCGGGCGGCGGGCTCTGCCGCGCCCACCGCTGGTGGTGCCGGCGTCCTGGGAGTTTTCGACGACGGCATCCTGGTAGGCGCGTGCTGGGCAGGGGCAAACCTGGTCCCGGTCCAGCTTGACCCCGAATTTGCCGGGCTTGTCGCTGCCGCAGCAAGCAATTCCGGCCGCCGTTTCGCCTCCGCGTTTGGCCCCGCAGATGCCGTCCTGGCCATCCATGCCGAACTGGCTGAACTGGGGCATGCGGCCCACGAGGTGCGGGATGAACAGCCGCTGATGACGCTGTGCGGGCCGCCGTCGGTGGAGCCGAACGCGGATCTGGGGCTTGGCCGGCTGGCCGATTTTGACCGGATCCTTCCCGCCTGCGCCGCCATGTTCGAAGAGGAAGTGGGCTACTCGCCGTTCCTCGGGGGCAAGGAGTTCTACAGCCGCCGCGTGGAAGGCCTCATCCGGCAAGGCCATTCATTGGCACACATCAACGACTCCGGCGACGTTGTGTTCAAGGCCGAGCTGGGAGCTGTGACGGCCGACGTCACGCAGATCCAGGGCGTATGGATGAACCCCGGCTACCGCGGACAGGGTCTGAGCGCCGGCTACATGGCTGCCGTGGTGGAGAAGGCGCGCACGCTTGCCCCCGTCACCAGCCTGTATGTCAACGGCTTCAACCTCCGGGCGCGGTCCACGTACGAGCGCGTGGGCTTCCGCCAGGTTGGCACCTTCGCTACGGTTCTGTTCTAGCCGCCAGGTCGCTGGCCTCAGCGTCACCGCCTTTCAGGCCACACGTCGCCGGTTCACCCGTCGGCTTTCAGGTCACCCGTCAGGTAATGCTGGACGTTCGGAGCCACGAGCCGCACAATGTCGTTGGGCGAGGCAGACGCGAGTGGTTCCAGCCGCACCACATACCGGACCAGCATCACCCCAACCATCTGCGTGGCCACAAGGTTTCCGCGCATGGCCACTTCTTCAGGCGGGCCGGGGACTCCTGCCATGATCCGGCCGAGGATGGTCCGCTGCACCAGTTCCCGCAGCAGCAACGTCTTGGCCTTAGAGCCGATGGTTCCCCTGAGGAAGGCCACCAGGCTGTGCTGGGCCGGGCTCTCCCACAAGCGCAGCACGGCCCGCACGATCGCCTCTGCCCGGTCCTCTGGCGAGTAGCCGTCGACGCCCGCCAGGACCTTCTCCGGGTCGGCCGGCAGTGCCACACTCAGCGCAAAAAGCTCGTCCTTGCCCTTGAAGAAATGGTGGATCATGGCGGGGTCCACGCCGGTTTCCCGGGCGATCTGGCGCAGGCTGGTCCCTTCGAAACCGTGTTCGGCGAAAAGCCGCCGGGCTGTGTCCAGGATCTGTTCCCTCGACTCGGTGGCCCCGCCGCGCCGGCCCCGCCGGCCGGTACCAGCCGCGCTGCCTGCGGGACCCGGGGCGTCCGCCGGATCATGCTGTCCGTTCACGCGGTCCGCCGCCGCAGGGTCAGGGATGCGAGCACCAGGACAGCCAGGACAATGGCCACGATGACTCCGGCATCCATCCACAGCTGGTCTGTGGGCGCGGTGTTGGCGGCGATCTCCTGGAGTGCATCCACCGAAAAAGTCAGTGGAAGGACATTCGACACAGCCTCGAGGGCCTCGTTCATCCTTTCGCGGGCCACAAAGAGGCCACAGAGCAGGATCTGCGGGACCACCACCACCGGCATGAACTGCACGGCCTGGAATTCCGTCCGGGCGAAGGCCGAACAGAGCAGCCCCAGCGCGACGCCAAGAACGGCATTGATCACGGCAATCATGACCACCAGTCCAGGGCTGCCTTGGATGTCGAGCCCGAAGATCCAGTAGGCGACGGCGGTCGCCACCAGCGACTGCAGGGCGGCCATGATGGAAAATGCCAGCCCGTAGCCGAACAGCAGGTCCGCTTTGTGGATGGGAGTGGTCAGCAGCCGCTCCAGGGTCCCCGAGGTGCGTTCCCGCAGCATCGTGATGGACGTAACCAGGAACATAACCACAAACGGGAAGATCGCCAGCATCATCAGGCCAACCCGGTCAAAAGTCCTGGGCACGCCCGGCGGCAGCGTTTCATTCTCATAGAGAAAGTACACGGCGGTGAGGAGCAGCGCAGGGACCACCAGGATCAGCGCAATGCTGCGGTGGTCGTGCCGGAGCTGGTCCAGGACGCGCCGGGTGGTGGCCAACAGCATCAACAGGTTCATGACCGTACCGTCCTTTTGGGGGAACCGCTGGGCACTTCGGCGGTGTCCTGGATGATGTGCAGGAAAGCCTTCTCCAGATCGGCACTGTGCCCGCGCCGGCTCAATTCCGCCGGCGTTAGCTGCGCCAGGAGCTTTCCTTCCCGCAGCAGGAGGAGTGATCCGCAATGGCTGGCTTCCTCCATCACATGGCTGGAAACCAGCAGGGTGGTCCCGGACTCGGCCATGGACCGGAAGCGGTCCCACAGGTCAGCCCGGAGCACCGGATCAAGGCCCACGGTTGGCTCATCCAGGACCAGCAGGCTGGGGCGAGCCACCAGGGCACAGGCCAGCGACACCCGGCTCAGCTCTCCGCCGGAGAGGTCACCGGTTTTCTGCCTCGCCTGCGGTTCAAGCCCGACGGCGGCGATCGCCTCCGCGGCCTCAGCGCGGCCCTTGCGGTGCATGACGCCGAAGTAACGGACGTTGGCTTCGACCGTGAGGTCCGGATACACGCTGGGGGACTGGGTCACGTAACCCACCCGGTGTCGCAGGTCAGGGTGCCCGGCGGGCAGCCCCAGCACTTGGACCGAACCGGACGTGAGCACCTGGACGCCCATGATGGCCCGCATGAGCGTAGTCTTGCCGCTGCCGGACGGGCCCAGCAGCCCGGTGATCTCGCCGGCATGGATGGCAAAGTCCAAGCCGCGGAGGACGGGAACCTTTCCCCGTGTGACGTGCAGGGCAGTGGCGGCCACAGCGATGCTGGCTTCCGTGACGGCCGGGGCGGTAGCTGCTGAATGGGACATTAATGCCTCCGAATGCTGGGAGTCCGCGTTTGAATTCACCAGGTGATGAATTCAAACTAGACCTGCCAAAGGCGGCCGTCAATTACTTCGAATGGAAAAACCCTTGTGGATGTGTCGGCTATCACATATGTTCGATCTAGCTGCGCTGGAGTGGGTGGGCGGTCTCACCAGTCCTCACCAGTACCTAGGCGTCAACGGCCATGGAGCCACGTCCGCATGTAATGACCAGCCGTTTACGGCCAGGGGCTTTGCATGCAGGGCGTGGCTCTATTGCGTCCCGCCCCCGCGCGGTCTCTGGCCCGGCTCGGGTTCCGCCGCCTGGCGTGCCGTGGATAGCCGGTAGATTAGTACCCAGAAGAATTGCCCGGCTCTGCTTTCCAGCAGCTACTCTCCAGAAACGGATAACCCACCCGTGGTCACAAGAATGTCCAAGCTTTTCCTGCGAACGTTGCGTGAAGATCCCGTCGACGCTGAGGTCGCCAGCCACCGGCTCCTGGTCCGGGCCGGCTACATCCGCCGCGCGGCGCCCGGCATCTACACCTGGCTTCCGCTGGGGCTGAGTGTGCTGCGCAAGGTCGAGGCCGTCGTCCGCGAGGAAATGGACGCCATCGGTGCCCAGGAAGTCCACTTCCCGGCGCTGCTGCCGCGAGAGCCCTACGAGGTCACCAACCGCTGGACCGAATACGGCGAAGGTCTGTTCCGGCTCCAGGACCGTAAGGGTGCGGACTACCTGCTGGCCCCCACGCACGAGGAAATGTTCACGCTTCTGGTCAAGGACCTGTACTCGTCCTACAAGGACCTGCCCCTGAGCCTGTATCAGATCCAGAACAAATACCGCGACGAGGCACGCCCCCGCGCGGGCCTGCTGCGCGGCCGCGAGTTCATCATGAAGGATTCCTACTCCTTCGATGTGGACGACGCAGGCCTGGACGCCAGCTACGCCGCCCACCGTGGCGCCTACCTGAAGATCTTTGCGCGCCTGGGGCTGGAAGTCATTCCCGTCGCGGCCACCGCCGGCGCCATGGGTGGGTCCAAGAGCGAAGAGTTCCTGCACCCCACCGAGATCGGCGAAGACACTTTCGTGCGCTCCGCCGGCGGCTATGCAGCGAACGTTGAGGCCGTCACCACCGTTGTTCCGGCCGACATCGACTTCAGCAACGCCCCTGCCGCCGAGGTCCTCGATACCCCGAACACGCCCACTATCGACACGCTCGTCGACGCCGCCAACGTCCTCGCTCCGCGGACAGAAGCCGACGGCGGCGCCTGGACCGCCGCTGACACGCTCAAGAACGTCGTCCTCGCCGTGACGCTGCCCACCGGGGAGCGCCAGCTCGTTGTCATCGGTCTCCCCGGCGACCGCGGGGTTGACCTCAAGCGCGTCGAAGCGAACATCGGGTCCTTCCTGCCGATTGCCGGCGAAATCACGCTCGAAGCCGCCAACGACGACGACCTCAAGAAGCAGCCCCTGATCGTGAAGGGCTATCTCGGCCCCGGTATGTCCCTTGACGCGCCGCTGCTCGGCACCGAGGGCTCGTCCAAGCTCCTCTACCTCGTGGATCCCCGCGTCGTCAGCGGCTCCGCCTGGGTCACCGGCGCCAACGAGGCCGGCAAGCACGTCTTCGGCCTCGTAGCCGGACGCGACTTCGGCTGGGACGGCGTCATCGAGTGCACCGACGTGCGCGCCGGCGACGAAGCCCCGGACGGTTCCGGTCCGCTCGAGACTGCCCGCGGCATCGAAATGGGCCACATCTTCCAGCTGGGCCGCAAGTACGCCGCGGCACTGGACCTGAAGGTCCTGGACCAGAACGGCAAGCAGGTGGTGGTCACCATGGGTTCCTACGGCGTCGGTGTCACCCGCGCCGTCGCCGCCCTCGCCGAATCCAACCACGATGCCAAAGGCCTGATCTGGCCCCGCGCCGTCGCTCCGGCAGATGTCCATGTGGTGGCCGTCGGCCGAGGCGAGGAAATCTTTGCCGCAGCCGAGCAGCTGGCCCTGGAACTCGAGGCCGCCGGCCTGGATGTCATCTATGACGACCGGCCTAAGGTCTCCCCGGGCGTGAAGTTCGGCGACGCGGAACTCGTCGGCGTCCCCACCATTCTGGCCGTCGGCCGCGGCCTGGTGGACGGCGTCGTGGAAATCAAGGACCGCCGAAGCGGCGAAGCGGAGAACGTGGCCGTGGACAAGGCTGTTGACTATGTGGTCACGGCCGTCCGCAGCTGACCTGCGGCGGTGATGTCCGGGTTCGAGTCGATCCAGTTCACCACAATCATCCTGATTGTGGTGGCTGGATTTGCTGCCGGCTGGGTGGACGCCGTGGTGGGCGGCGGCGGTCTGCTCCAGCTGCCGGCCATGCTGCTGGTACCCGGGATTACGCCGGTCCAGGCCTTGGCCACCAACAAGATGGGGTCAATTTTCGGCACCGCCACGAGTGCGGTGACGTACTACGGGCGGGTGAAACCGGACCTTCGGACAGCCGTGCCCATGGCGGTGATCGCCCTTGCCGGGAGCTTCGCCGGGGCGGTGCTGGCCGCCACCCTGCCGGCGAGTGTCTTCAAGCCGATCATCGTGGTGGCTCTGGTCGTGGTCGCGCTTTTTACGGCGCTGAAGCCCAACGTCGGTGACCTCACCGTGCTGCGGCACGATGGCCGCACGCACTACGTGGTGGCATGCATGATCGGGGCCGTGATTGGCTTCTATGACGGCCTGATTGGTCCGGGCACCGGCTCCTTCCTCATCATCGCGCTCGTCTCGGCGATGGGCTATGCCTTCCTGGAGGCAAGCGCCAAAGCCAAGATCGTGAACATGGCCACCAACGCCGGCGCCCTGCTGTTCTTCCTGCCCCATGGGTCAATCCTCTGGGGTGTCGGGCTGCTGCTGGGCCTGGCCAACATGGCCGGCGGCTACCTGGGCGCGCGGACTGCCGTGAAGCAGGGAAGCCGCTTCATCCGCGTTGTATTCCTGTTGGTGGTGGGCGCCCTGATCATCAAACTCGGCGCCGATGTCTGGCAGGAAAACTTCGCCTGACAGGGTAGCGGAAACCCTCGCAGCCGGTATCCGTCGCAGCCCTGCAAAGAGGGCATGCCTGTACACGCAGGTTTCGCTCGCCTTGGCAGACGATGCCACCACGCGCGCCGTGACAGCCCGCGTGATCGAGGACGGCAAGGTCTGGATGTCCGGTTCACACTGGCAGGGCAGGGGGATGTCCTGCGCGTCTCGGTCAGAAACTGGAGCACTGACGTGGACGACGTCGGCACTGACGTCGAGGCGGTCAGCTCCGCTTTGGCGGCTGTCCGGGCAGCGGGCTGACCGCCAGCGAGGCCCCACCCGACCACCGGGGAGGCACTGTCCCGCACGGAAGATATCCGTACTGCACGGGAGGGCACCCGTCGCTCAGCTGTCGCTCTGCCCCGGCTCAGGCAGGGCGTGCGCCGAGGGGAGACCATCGAGGGTCCGCCCGGCAAGGGTGCTGGCCACCCAGAGTGACCGGGCCAGATCTCCCTTGTGGCGCGGCAAGGACGCGTAGCAGAGGGCGTTCTCCACTTCGCGTGCCACGGCCCACTGGCGCGCAGCTTCGGCGTCGAGGCCGGCCGCGGCGCTGAAGTCCTGGCACCGCCGCCTCAATCCTCCGGCCGGATCGCTCCTGGGCAGGTCGCCGAGGCGGTTCCACAGCAGCGGTGCCACCGCGAACTCCGGTTCGCCGATCATGGGCTGCGGGTCGATGGCGACGAAAGCTTCCCCGGGCAGCCCTCCGCTGATGGTGTGGGGCCGGGCCAGGATGTTCAGGAAATGCAGGTCCGTATGGACCAGGACATCGCGGCCCGAGCGGCGGCCAACGGCGCCGCGGGTCTGGCAGACTTCCAGGGCCGCCTCCAGTAGCCAGCGCGGGAACGGGCGGCCCTGCTGTTCCCAGTCGGCGGGCAGGTCATCGCTCCATTGTTCGGCCCGCCCGGCGATGTGATCGAACTCCTGCCACTGCGGCCGGCCGTCCGGCACCAGGCCCAACTGCCGCATGGTGCCGCCCCAGGCCACCGCCGCCTGATCCAGCGGAAGGGTCTGGAGCGAGGAGTCCGGATTCAGCCGCTCCAGCAGCATGGCGCACGTTCCGGCGTCGGATTCCAACAGCCGGACGGCGCCGGAGCCACCCCACAGCGCCAGCGCATGGCGTTCCACCCGTGCCTCATCGTGGGGAAACGCGATTTTGAGCGCCGCAGGAGTCCCGTCCGTCCGGCGGACTGGAACCACCACGCCGCCGTGGCCATGCCACGGGAGGGCGCCGTCTTCCAGGTCAACAGCCAGTTCCCAATGCTCCAGCCGCCCCTGCACCAGTCCCGGGAGGGAGGAAAGCCAGGCCCGTCCCGCGCTGCTGTGGCTGTAACGCCCACTGAGCGCTGGCGGGATCGGCACGCCAATCTGGACACTCACAGGACGCCGCTTGCGCCAAGCAGGTTGCCGATCGAGAACGTGGCAGCCAAGGCCAAAGCCCCGCCCACTACCACCCTGGCGGCGGCCCGCAGCTTCGAACCGCCGCCGATCCAGGCGCCCAGCGCCCCGGTGGCAGCGAGTGCCACGAGTACGGCCACGAAGGTCAGGGGGACCCGGATGTTCTCCGGAGGCAAGAGGATAGCCAGCATCGGAAGGATGGCGCCGATGAGGAACGCGAAGGCGGAGGCAATGGCGGCGTGCCACGGACTGACGATGTCTGTCTCGTCGATGTTCAGTTCGGCAGATAGGTGCGCGCCCAGGGCGTCGTGGGCTGTCAGCTCCCGGGCCACGGCCCGGGCTGTGTCCAGGCTCAGGCCCTTGCCCTGGTAGATCGCTGCAAGTTCCTCCAGTTCTTCCTCCGGCTGTTCCTGCAGTTCCAGGCGTTCCTTTTCGATCAGGGCCCGCTGGCTGTCCTTCTGGCTGCTGACGGACACGTACTCGCCCAAGGCCATGGATACCGCCCCACCCACCAGGCCGGCCGTGCCGGCGACAAGGATCGGTCCGGACTGTGTGGTGACACCGGCGACTCCCACGACGATTGCGGCGACCGAGACGATGCCGTCATTGGCACCCAGCACGCCGGCGCGCAGCCAGTTCAGGCGCTGGGCGACGTCGTTTTGGTGGGGCTCATTCTCATGAAGGGCGGGGGCGCCGGCACTGTCCATGCCTCCAGCAAAGCATTAGTGCCTGCGGCTGGCCAGTGTGCCGTGCCTTGGCTACGAATTGCCGGGAGTGCTGGTTGTGGAAGTCTGCGGAGTTGATACAGGCTCCGGCAGGTGCGGCAGGAGTGCTTCGTCCAGGACCATGCCGGGGACCGGGCCTGGCGACGCACCCCAATGTACGGTCCGCCGGGCCGCCGACTGAAGTGCCGAGAGTGCCCACACGCGTTCGCGCCCCGCGCTGAGCGCCACCACGTCGCCGAACACCGGAAGGGTCCCCGCCTCCAGGGTTCCCAGCCCATCTGCAGGGTCGGCCAGGAACGCCTGGCTCAGGACATAGCCGGGCTGCCTCGGAGGTACCGTGGCGCAGCGGGACCTGCCCATGGCCTCCGCTTCGCCCCGGAGGACGCCGTGCTGGGCCAGGAAGGTCGACGCCGGAGCAGCGGACCCGGAGTCAAGCCTGGTCAACGCGGCCTGGTACGCGTAGACCAGTTCCAGCTCGCCCTGCACGGCCGAGGCCAAGGCTGAGCCAAGTTCCACGCCAGTGCCGGCGGCGGGGTCGGCTGCTTCGCTGGCACAGCCGGCGGCTATTGAGGCCGAAACAGGCAGGGTGGGCGCCGGCGATGCGGGCGAGGAGGGGTCGGAACCCGGGCGTGCAGCCAACGCGATCCCGGTCGCCGAGGCCAGGTCCTCTGCAGCCAGAAGCTGGGCAGTACCGGTGCCGGCGAGAAGGCGGGCCATGCCGCCGTCGGCCGTTTCAGCGTCCCGGAGCCGCCGTGCCCCGCTTGCGTGGAGGGCAGCGGCGAAGTTCGCGGTGGTGGACGGCCGCGTTACGGTGGCCAGCGCCGTGGACGGGGCAGGGACGGGGGCAGTAGCCGCACGGTCCAGGGCAGGATCGCCGGCCGCATCAGCCGGCAGCATCAACGCGCGGGCCTGGACAGTCAGCAAAGTCACAATCCGGGCCAGGGCGGCCGCTTGTGGGGCCGGCGCAGTGGCGCCGGCAGTGACTTCGAGGTCCAGGCCAGCGGCCCTGAGGGTCAGGGAATCCGCGAACGCGGATGCCCTTGCCTGCTCGGAAAACGGCGGCGCCGCAGGCGGGGACGGTTCACGGGGGATGAGCACCAATCCGAGGCTCACCACCAGAAGGGCGGCCAGCGCAAAAACGGCGTACTGGAAATAACGCCTGCGGCGGCCGGATTCCTGCGTGTCGTCTTTCACAACAGACCATGTTCTCACGCCTGATGCGGATCTTCGTGCACCACTGTGGCCGGAAAATCGTTAGGCTAGTAGTCACAACATCATCTATTGGAAGGCGGCCGGCATCGTGAGTAATGCAGAAGCCACGACTTCATCAGACGCTACCGGAACGGGTACCGCTGTTGCTGCGCCCGCCAACAATCCCGAAGCCGTCAGGCTCCGGGCGCTGTTGGAACCGGCGGTCCAGGCCAACCGCCTGTACCTCGAGGACGTATCCATCCTGGCCGGTTCACACCGCGTAGTCCACGTGGTGGTTGACCTGCCGCAGGAGGAAACCGGCGGCGTAAACCTCGATGTCATCGCGGACATCTCCAGGGTCCTCTCCGACGTCCTGGACAATGATCCCGCAGACGACGGGCGCCCCTACGACCTCGAGGTTTCCTCCCCAGGCGTCGCGCGTCCACTCACCGAGGTCCGACACTGGCACCGCGCCCGGGGCCGGATGGTCAAGGTCAACGTCATCCAGGGCGAAAACGTCACCGGCAGGGTCCAGTCCGTGGACGATTCCGGCGTCACTATCATCCCGGAGATCGCCGTCAAGAAGGGCATGAAGCCCAAGCAGGGCGAGCCCCAGATTCTTCCTTTCGACAGGATCCGTAACGGAAAAGTCGAGATCGAATTCAGCCACCTCGAAGAAGCTGGTCTGGAACCTGAGCACAATGGACCTTCTGAGGAGGCCTGATGGATATTGACATGAGCGCGCTGAGACTACTGGAGCGTGAGCGCGAAATTCCGCTGGACCTCCTGATCCCCACCATCGAGCAGGCGCTCCTGGTGGCGTACCACAAATCGCCCGGCGCCTTCGAGAAGGCCCGGGCCGAGCTGGACCGCAAGAGCGGCCACGTAACCATCTGGGCAGTGGAGATCGACGACGACGGCGCCCCCATCGGCGAGTTCGAGGACACGCCTGCCGGCTTCGGCCGTATCGCGGCGAGCACCGCACGCCAGATCATCCTGCAGCGCCTGCGCGACGTCGAGGACGACGCCATCCTGGGCGAGTTCAAGGGCCGCGAGGGTGAACTTGTGGCCGGCCTGATCCAGCAGGGCAACAACCCGCACATGATCCAGGTCAACCTGGGTTCGGTGGAGGCTCTGCTGCCGCCGCCCGAACAGGTGCCGGGGGAGAAGTACATCCACGGCAACCGGCTCCGCGCCATCGTTATCGATGTCCACCGCGGCACCAAGGGCCCGTCCGTCACCCTGTCCCGTTCACACCCGGGCCTCGTCCGGAAGCTCTTCGAACTGGAGGTCCCGGAGATCGCGGACCGCTCTGTGGAGATCGTGGCACTGGCCCGCGAGGCCGGCCACCGTACCAAGATCGCGGTCAAGGCCCACACCCAGGGCATCAACGCCAAGGGCGCCTGCATCGGCGAAATGGGTTCCCGCGTCCGCGCTGTTATGACGGAACTGAACGACGAAAAAATCGACATCGTCGACTTCAGCGAGGATCCGGCAACGTTTATTGCCAGTGCACTTTCCCCATCGCGTGTGAATTCGGTCACCATCGTGGACGAGGCCACCCGCTCCGCGCGTGTGGTGGTCCCGGACTACCAGCTCTCGCTGGCCATCGGCAAAGAGGGCCAGAACGCCCGGCTGGCGGCCAAGCTGACGGGCTGGCGAATCGATATCGTCTCGGACGCTGCCCCGGCGCGCGAAAGCTAATCCGGTTCCGGGGCGGCGGCGGGCGGCGGATGCCTCCGGCCGAAGCCCGGTTTCGGGCAGAAGTGCCCCGAGGGGCTAGAATAGACATGACCGCGCCTAACGGCCGGTATTCGTGTGCCCTGAGAATTCCCGTTCCGCCGATGTGGTCGGGGCCTCAGGGCCGGCAGTTATGAACGTCAGGAAGATACTCACCGTGGCAGAAGTGCTTCACACCGAGGATCAACCGCAGCGTACCTGCATCGGATGCCGGAAGAAGGCGCCGCGGTCTGAGTTACTCCGGCTCGTCGCCGAAGGCAGCGGTTCCACCGCAGTGCTGGTAGACGAACGACGCCGGATGGCTGGCAGGGGTGCATGGCTGCACCCCAGCGAAGCGTGCCTGGCCCTGGCGGTCAAGCGGCGAGCATTCGGAAGGGCCCTCAACGGCGCAACCGGGTCCACCGCCGTCGAACGCCGGATCATGGCAAGCAAGCAGGACGCCGGCCCGTTGCAAGTACCCCTGGTAGCTGCAGCAAAAACCGTCCAACCTGAAAGCGGGTCAGAAAACTGATGGAAACCCGATGAGTTCCCAGCGATGAGTGCGCAACGATGACAACTTTGTTGCGCTCTGCAATGGGCCCTGTAGTTGCAACCGCGGCTGGGGCCCGCAGTAAGAAGTAGACGGTTCGTGCCTGGCTCGGTGCGGACCGAGACAGGAGAAATGTGGCCAAGGTCCGCGTACACGAGCTTGCTAAAGAGCTCGGTATTACTTCCAAAGATGCAGTAACCAAACTGCAGGAACTGGGCGAATTCGTTCGCTCCGCCTCTTCAACCATTGAGGCCCCGGTAGTGCGGAAACTCCGCAACGCCTACCCCGACGCAGCTGCCAAGACCGCAGCTCCGGCAGCCGCGCCCAAGGCGCCTGCCCCGTCGGCCGACACACGACCCGCAGCACCTGCTCCGGGCCCCGCAGCTCCCTCAGCCCCGGCGGCACCAGCTGCTGCGGCTCCGGCTGCACCCGCTGCCGTTTCCGCAGCTCCGGCAGCACCTGCCGCAGCACCGGTTGCGTCAGCCCCGGCCGCAAGCGCACCGTCCACCGGCGCCAAGCCCGGTGCCCGTCCGGCACCGAAGGCTGAAGCCCCGGTCGCACCGACCCGCTCTGGCGGATCAACACAGGGTGGTTCGCAGGGCGGCTCCGCACCGCGTCCCGGCGGTCCCCGTCCGGGCAACAACCCGTTCGCCACGTCCCAGGGCATGCCCCGCGGCCGCGGTGGCGACGGAGAGCGTGCTCCCCGTCCGGGTAACAACCCGTTCGCTCCTTCGCAGGGCATGCCCCGCGCCGGTGGCCGTCCCGACGGCGACCGTCCCGGTGGTCCGCGCCCCGCAGCCGGTGCAGGCGGCCCCCGTCCCGGTGGTCCGCGTCCCGCAGCCGGTGCCGGTGGCCCCCGTCCGGGTGGTCCGCGTCCCGCAGCAGGCGCCGGCGGCGCTGGTGGTCCGCGTTCCGCGGGTGCTGGTGGAAACCGTCCTACTCCGGGCATGATGCCCAACCGCACTGAGCGTCCCGCACCCGCTGGTGCAGGCCGTCCCGGTGGCGGTGCCCGTGGTCCCGGACGTCCGGGTGGCGCTCCAGGCACCGGGGGCGCACCGGGTGCCGGTGGCGGCGCTCCGGCCGGCGGTGGCTTCGGCAAGGGTGGCCGCGGTCGCGGTGGCACCCAGGGTGCTTTCGGTAAGGGCGGCGCAGGCCGCGGCAAGCAGCGCAAGTCGAAGCGTGCCAAGCGCCAGGAACTCGAGCAGATGAGTGCTCCGTCGCTGGGTGGCGTGAGCGTACCCCGCGGCGACGGCAACACCGTAGTCCGGCTTCGCCGTGGCTCGTCCATTACGGACTTTGCCGACAAGATCGAGGCAAACCCCGCAGCACTGGTGACGGTCCTCTTCCACCTCGGCGAAATGGCCACGGCCACGCAGTCGCTGGATGAGGAAACCTTCGCACTGCTCGGCGAGGAGCTTGGCTACAAGCTCCAGGTTGTGTCGCCGGAGGACGAGGAGCGCGAGCTGCTCTCCGGCTTCGACATCGACTTCGAAGCAGAACTCGAAGCCGAAGGCGACGAAGACCTTGAGGCACGTCCTCCGGTTGTCACCGTTATGGGCCACGTTGACCACGGTAAAACCCGCCTGCTCGATGCCATCCGCAAGTCCGACGTTATGGCGGGCGAGCACGGCGGCATCACGCAGCACATCGGTGCTTACCAGGTCACGCACACCCACGAAGACATCGATCGTAAGATCACCTTCATCGATACTCCGGGCCACGAAGCGTTCACCGCCATGCGTGCCCGTGGTGCGAAGGTCACCGACATCGCCATCCTGGTGGTCGCAGCGGACGACGGCGTAATGCCGCAGACCGTTGAGGCACTCAACCACGCGCAGGCAGCAAATGTGCCGATCGTGGTGGCTGTGAACAAGATCGATAAGGAAGGCGCCAACCCGGAGAAGGTCCGCGGCCAGCTGACCGAGTACGGCCTGGTTCCCGAAGAATACGGTGGCGACACCATGTTCGTGGAGGTCTCTGCCCGCCAGAACCTCAACATTGACGAGCTGCTCGAGGCTGTCCTGCTCACCGCGGACGCTGCCCTGGACATGCGCGCCAACCCGAACAAGGACGCCCGCGGTATCGCGATCGAAGCCAACCTGGACAAGGGCCGCGGTTCCGTGGCCACCGTCCTGGTGCAGTCCGGCACCCTGCGTGTCGGTGACACGATCGTGGCCGGTACGGCTCACGGCCGCGTCCGCGCCATGTTCGACGACGACGGCAGTGTCCTGACCGAGGCCGGCCCGTCCCGCCCCGTGCAGGTTCTGGGTCTGTCCAACGTGCCGCGCGCCGGCGACACCTTCTTTGTGACCGCTGACGAGCGCACCGCCCGCCAGATCGCCGAGAAGCGTGAAGCAGCCGACCGCAACGCCGCCCTCGCCAAGCGCCGCAAGCGCATCAGCCTGGAAGACTTCGACCAGGCCGTGGCCGACGGCAAGATCGACACCCTCAACCTCATCCTCAAGGGTGACGTGTCCGGTGCCGTGGAAGCCCTGGAAGACGCACTGCTCAAGATCGACGTCGGCGAAGGCGTGCAGCTGCGCGTCATCCACCGCGGCGTTGGTGCCATCACGCAGAACGACGTCAACCTGGCAACGGTCGACAGCGCCGTTATCATCGGCTTCAACGTCAAGCCTGCCGAGCGGGTTGCTGAACTGGCAGACCGCGAAGGCGTGGACATGCGCTTCTACTCCGTCATCTACGCAGCAATCGATGACATCGAGATGGCCCTCAAGGGCATGCTCAAGCCGGAGTACGAAGAGGTCCAGCTGGGCACCGCCGAGGTCCGCGAAGTCTTCCGCTCTTCCAAGTTCGGAAACATCGCCGGTTCCATCGTTCGCTCGGGCATCATCCGACGCAACACGAAGGCCCGCATCAGCCGCGACGGCAAGATCATCGGTGAGAACCTCACCGTTGAGACGCTCAAGCGCTTCAAGGACGACGCCACGGAGGTCCGCACGGACTTCGAGTGTGGTATCGGTCTTGGTTCGTTCAACGACATCACCGAGGGCGACATCATCGAAACCTTCGAGATGCGCGAAAAGCCGCGCGTCTAAGTCGTTCTAGTTCCACAGGGTCGGGGTCGTTGGGTTTTCCCGGCGGCCCCGCCCCTTCGCCGGACGGTTTTCGATCTTCGATCGCAAACCGTCCGGCTCCGATAGCGGTGTCAGCCTTCCCAATGCTCGCAAGCTCGCATCGGGACCCTCGGCTACCACCTTGGATGCCACCCAGGCTGCCGGAAAACCCAGCGGGAGTCCATCGTAGACTCGCCTTTAGTGCGTGGCAGATAACTGAAGCGTGCGACGCAGCCCAAGTGGCCGACGTCGTACATCCCAAATTTTTAGGAGTGGAAATGGCTGATCCCGCACGGGCTGCCAAGTTGGCGCAGCGGATTAAGGTTGTTGTTGCTGAGGCCTTGGGCCGGAAGGTTAAGGATCCTCGGCTGGAGGGCATTACTGTTACCGATGCCCGGGTGACCAATGATCTGCAGCATGCCACGATCTACTACACAGTTTTCGGCGACCAGGCTGTGCAGGCCGATGCTGCCAAAGGCCTGGAGAAGGCCAAGGGTGTGCTCCGCCAGGAGGTGGGGCGCAACGTGACTGTCCGCCTGACGCCGACGCTGGAATTTGTGGCGGACCAGATCCCCGTCGTTGCCTCAAACCTGGAGGACCTGCTCCGGGCCGCCAAGAAGCGCGACGCCGAGGTGGCTGCGCTGGCAGAAAACGCCAAGCACGCCGGCGAGGCCGATCCGTACAAGAGCGACATTCCCGCCGATGTGGAGATCGATGAGGACGACTTCGACGAAGAAGATATTGACCTCACCGACGACGAAGACCTCGACGAAGACGCCAACAAGTAGCTTCACGCGAAGAAGGCCCGAACCCGAAGTTGGGGTCCGGGTCTTTTTCGTCTGCGGGATGTTTCCTGAGTTTCCTACTGGATACTGGCCTTGAGGACCGTTCCAGCGGTGAGGTCAGCGAAGCTGAAGCCGGCTGTGGCATAGAGGGTTTTCCCTCTCAGTTCCACCGCGGCAGGACCGTCGACGGCCAGGAACTGTGACTGTTCGCGGGTCCAGGCGTCGATCCTGACGATCTCATTGCCGAACATCGACGCTGCGTAGACGTCCCCACTGCCGGATACGGCGATGCCCGTGGGGCTCAGGATCTCATCGGCCCACAGGTGGATCGCCCCCGTCCATGGATTGACCCGGAAAATGGCGCCGCGGTGGCCCAGGGAAGGATCCTCCGGACCGCCCGGCAGCGACGAGACGTACAGCCAGCCGTCGGGGCCGATCTCTACATCGGTGGGCACCGGTTCAAATGCGTAGTCGTGTCCGACAACGCAGGACGGGAAGCCAACAGCCGCGGCAGCCTCTGCAGTGGCTTCCGCCGGACGCGGAGGCAGGACCGCGAGGGTGGAAGTCTCCCCGGTGGCGGCGTTGACCTTGAGGATGGCATTCATCCCGGCGTCGGCCACGAAGACGGTATTGCCGTGAACCGCTGTGGCATAGGGGTGTGAGTCGACCGCCCCGGAGTATTGTGCCGGCGGGAACGGCGCCGTAATTTGGGCCAGGCACTCGTCGGTCACGTCGGACCCGAAGCCATAGTCCTGGAATCCGTCCGGGTTGTTCTGACGCTCGTAGGTCGCGAGGTCCACAATGGTCCTGACCTGCCCGCGCCTGTCAATTGACTTCAAATAGCCGGCCAGCGCTGTGGGATCTCCGCCGCCTCCCCCGACGCTTTCGACGAAAAACGTGGTCGCGCCCCGTGTCTCAACACCGCCAACGTCCCAGCCCGCATTCGTGTAAACGTTTGTCGTTTGCCCGTCATCCTCGACGCGGTCCAGCGTGCCCGCAAAGTTCTGCGTGACGAGGACGCTCTTGCCAGGACCCAAGGCCAGGCTCAACGGCGTCATCAGGTGCTCCGCCAGGGTTTCGGGACCGGACGGTTTCTGCGTAGCCGTGGCGGGCGCGACGGGGATGATCATCGCCGCTGCTGCCAGGCACGCGACGATCGGAAACTTCTTGTTCATTGGATCCTCCGGAGTTGACGTGCACCCCGTCGCCGGGGCCTGGCCTGAGACCAAGTCAAAGCGATCCGAACTGCCCCCCGGCGCTAGGTTAGTCCCGCGAAAGCAATGACGTCGACAGCATTGCCCCCTAATGTGCCCCCTATTTTGAACCGAAAACCTGGGTCATGGCTAGGATCTAGTTATGACGCAGGCGAGCGACAACCACGAGGCCACCCGATACCTGGAACAGGCCATTGAGCTGGCTGTCCGGAACGTCTCCGACGGCGGCGGGCCGTTCGGTGCGCTGGTGGTGACCCCGGATGGCCGGGTCCATGAAGGCACCAACCGGGTCACCCGGGACAACGACCCCACCGCGCATGCCGAAGTGGTGGCAATCCGCACTGCGGCGGCCGCAGGCGCCACGTTCGACCTGAGCGGCGCCGTGCTCTACGCCAGCTGCGAGCCGTGCCCGCTGTGCTTGTCAGCCGCGCTGTGGGCGCGGATTGATCGCGTCTATTTTGCGGCCGACCGCCATGGTGCAACCGCGGCCGGTTTCGACGACGCCGTGTTCTACGAGTATTTCAACGGCACCCGTCCGGAACTTCTGCCTGTCGCCCATACCGCCATTCCGGCGTCGGACGCTCCGTTTGACGCGTGGCGTAGCAACGCGACGCGAAAGAGATACTGAGCCGCTCCTTATGGAAACTGGACTGATCAAATGCCCGACCTGTGGAAAGACCAATCGCGTCCCGGCCGCAGCGTCCGGCCGGCCGCGGTGCGGAAACTGCAAGAAGGGCCTTCCCTGGATTACAGCCGCTGCGGACGATGACTTCGCGGTGGTGGCTGAGCAGTCGCCGGTTCCCGTGCTGGTTGACTTCTGGGCAGAATGGTGTGGCCCGTGTCGGATGGTGAGTCCGGTTCTGGACACGTTGGCCACTGAACGGGCCGGCCGGATCAAGCTGGTCAAGGTTGACGTTGACCAGTCCCCGCGACTATCCAGCCGGTTCGATATCCAGGCCATCCCCACATTGATGATCATCGACGGCGGAAGGGTACTGGCCAGACAGGCCGGGGCGGCACCTGCTGCGGTTTTACGGTCCTGGGTGGACGGGGTGCTGGGCGCCAGCCACGCCTAGGCTTCCGGGATTACCCGACCCGCTTCGGCAGCCTGCCGATACCCTCCACCAAGTCGTTGCGGGTACCGCACAGCGCGATCCGTACCCAACCCTCGCCGATCGAGCCAAAGGCAGTTCCCGGCGCAAGCGCAACGCCGGAATCGGCCAGGAACCTGCGGACCCAGCTGCGGACGTCCCCGTCGCTGACATGGGAGACGTTGGCCCACAGATAAAAGGCTCCCTGTGCACTCAGGTACGGGATTCCCTTGGCCTCCAGTACTGCTGAGGCCGCGTCCCGGTTGGCCCGGTAGTGGTCATGGGCGTGTCGGACGTAGTCCTGCGGGCCTGTCAGTGCCGCGAGCGCTGCATACTGCGACGGCGAGGCAACGCAGGAGACAATCGCTTCCATCACGTTGTTCATCTTCTGCTCCAGCCCCGGCGGACAAACCAGGGCGCCGATCCTCAGGCCGGTGAGGCCGTACGTCTTCGAGAGAGTCAGCGACGTGAACACGCGAGCCTCGCCGGGCACGCCGCTGTCGAACCGGGCCGGGCTGACGTGGGGAACGTCGTAAGTGAAGGCCTCGTAGCATTCGTCGGAAATGATCCAGAGATCGCGCTTGCGGGCCAGGTCCACAAGTTGCCGGGTCAGGTCCTCGCCGAGGACGGCGCCCAGCGGGTTGGACGGGGAATTCAGGATGAGCACCCGGGTCCGGTCCGTGATGAGCGCTTCAATGTCCTGGATCCGCGGCTGGAAGTCATGCTCGGGATACAGCGGGTAGCCCACCGGCACGGCATTAAGGAGCCGGCTGGTCATGGCGAACGTGGGGTAGCCGGGGTTCGGGATCAGGATCTCGTCGCCGGGGGAGAGCAGGAGGCTCATGGCGAAGTGCAGGCCCTGTTGCGCTCCGTCCACCACGTAGACGCGCTCGGCACCGAGGCTGGTGTTGAGTCCGGCGCGTTCACGGAACCGGGTGGCGAACGCTTCACGGAGGGCCGGGATGCCGGCGTTGGGGGTGTAGTTCGTTTCGTCCCGGTCGAGGCACGCCATGCCGGCTTCCAGGATGTGGCGGGGGAGCGCGAAGCCCGGCTCGCCGATGCTCAGGACGATGGCCCCGGGAGTATGCCAGGCGGCCTCGGTGATTTCGCGGATCTGGTTGACGGGGACGTCGCGCGCGTGCGCCGCAAGCTCAGGCATGGATGCCATCCTAGCCGCCACCCGCACACCTGGGCGGGGACCGTCGCCAGCGCCGATATACTGGGAAGCGTGCTTTCTGGACTGGTGATAGTGGACAAACCGCAGGGATGGACCAGCCATGATGTGGTTGGTCGGATGCGGCGTCTCGCCGGGACCCGGAAAGTGGGGCACGCCGGCACCCTTGATCCCATGGCTACCGGCGTCCTGGTGGTCGGCATCAACAAGGCCACCCGGCTCCTGACCTACATCGTGGGCACGTCCAAGACGTACACGGCAACCATCCGGCTGGGCCAGTCCACCATCACGGACGACGCCGAAGGTGACGTGATTGCCGCCGTCAGCGCCGCCGCCGTCGCCGATGAAGCAATTCACGACGGCGTCGCCGCCCTCACGGGTGAAATCCAGCAGGTGCCCAGCAGCGTCAGCGCCATTAAAGTCAACGGTGAACGCGCCTACGCCCGGGTCCGCTCCGGTGAAGAGGTAAAGCTCGCGGCGCGCCCGGTCACCATCCACCGTTTCGAAGTTCACGCCATCAACCGGGAAGCGGGCGGCGACGTCGTGGACATTGATGTCACCGTTGAGTGCTCATCCGGTACCTACATCCGCGCCCTCGCCCGTGACCTCGGCGACGGACTGAGAGTGGGCGGCCACCTGACCGCCCTCCGCCGGACCCACGTTGGCCCCTACTCGCTGGACCAGGCCCGGACGTTGGAACAGCTGGCCGAGGAGCTGAATGTCCTGGAGATGTCCCAGGCTGCCCGGGCACTGATGCCCAACCGCGAACTCACAGCCGAGGAGGCCACCGAGATTTCCTTCGGACGCCGGATCGCGGCGGGATCGGAAGCAGGAGATCCCGCGGCTGCCACCACCGAGCACCCCGCGGCAGCGTTCGCGCCGGACGGCAGCCTCGTGGCGCTCCTGGCGGACTCCGGAAACTTTGCCAAGCCTGTCCTGGTATTCGCGCCGGGCAACGGTGCTTCCGAAAAGACTGCGCCCCGGAATGCTGTGCCCGAGAATGTTGTGCCTGAAGATGCTGCGGGCGGGGACGCCTAGGCATGGACGCCTATTTCTACATCATCATGGTGGTCGGCGTGATCTCCAGCGGAATCTGCCTCGGTGCCGGCATCCTGAAAAAAGCCCCCAACGATCTCACCATCCTGTCCGTTGCCGCCGTCGAGCTGGCACTGTTGGTTTACCTGGTGGGTTCGATCGTGCGGGTGATCGCGGGCGAACCGATTGCTGGGGAAGCCTGGGAATTCTGGGGATACCTGGCCACGGCGATGCTCCTGCCGCCGGCAGCCGTGTACTGGTCCATCCTGGAACGGACCCGCTGGAGCAACTTTGTCCTCGCCGCCGTCGGTGTCACGGCCTTGGTGATGGCCGCCCGCATGAACCAGATCTGGTACTGAAATGGAAGAAGCACGCAACGTGAAAGCACCTCGTTCCGAAGCCGCCCGGGCCAAGGCAGATGCCAAGGCCGGCGTCAAGGACACTCGGAACACCGGCCCCGGACGCCTGCTCATCGCCGTCTATGCAGTGTTTGCCATTTCGGCCACCGCACGCGCCGGTTACCAGATCCTGACCAAGTTCTCCGAAGCCCCGCTCGCCTACCTGCTTTCCGCGTTCGCGGCGCTGGTCTACGTGGTGGCAACGGTGTCCCTGGCCAAGCCCGGCCGCACCTGGTTCAAGATCTCGCTGGCCGCCGTCCTGGTGGAGCTCGTCGGAGTGCTGGTGGTGGGGGCGTTGAGTGTGTTTGATTCTGTGGCGTTCCCGCATGAGACCGTCTGGTCCCTTTTTGGCCGGGGGTACGCGTTTATTCCGCTGCTGCTGCCTGTCCTGGGACTGGTGTGGCTGTACCGGCGCCGGCCGAACCAACGGTAGACCGCACCAGCAGCAAACAGCACCAGCGATCGGCCGCCGCGGTCGGGCCTCCGGACACGTCCGCGCGTGCCCTCCGTTTGGCCCGGCGCCGTCCGGCAGCAGTACTGAATGCGGGTAATCTTAGAGAGTTCCGGCGCCGGTGCGTTCGGAGAGATGTCAGTTTTAGGCAGTAAAAGGCGAGGGTGATGGTCTACATCTGGAACGATCCGTCCGAGGTCCCGGCGGACTTTGGTCCCTCCGTTGTCACTTTTGGCAACTTCGACGGCGTCCATCGCGGGCACCAGCAAGTGCTTTCCGAGCTAATCCGCTCGGCCCGCTTCAACGGGACGAAGGCCGTTGCCGTCACCTTTGACCCGCACCCGGCCCTGATCCACCGCCCGGAGTCCGCGCCCGAAATGATCATGGGCCTGCAGGACAAACTGGTGGCGCTGGGGGAGCTGGGCCTGGATGCCATTTTGGTGATGAAGTACTCGCTGAACCTGGCCAGCCTCACCCCTGAGGAATTTGTGGGCCAGGTCCTGGTGGACAGCCTGCACGCCAGCCACGTGGTGATCGGACACGATTCCCGGTTCGGCCGCGGCAACTCCGGTGACCTTGACACCATGAAGCAACTCGGCGAAAAGTTCGACTTCGACGTCCAGGTCATCAGCGAATTCGGTTCGGAAGGCTACCCGCTGCATGACGACGACGGCACCGACCGCCGCTGCTCCTCCACCTGGGTGCGTGAAGCATTGCAGGAAGGCGACGTCGCCACCGCCGCCGCGGTGCTGGGACGACCACACCGTATGCGCGGCGAGGTTGTCCACGGTGCTGCCCGCGGCCGCGTACTCGGGTTCCCCACCGCAAACCTTGCCCACGAGGCCACCGGGTTCATCCCCGCGGACGGCATCTACGCCGGCTGGCTGGTGGACCAGGCCGGCACTCGCTGGCCGGCGGCCATCTCGGTGGGGTCCAATCCCACGTTCGACGGCGTCAGCCGTCAGGTCGAAGCCCATGTGATTGACCGTCCGCACGAGGCCGTGGAGGATTTCGATCTGTACGGCCAGACAGTAGTGGTCGAATTTGTGGCCAGGCTCCGCGGCATGGTGGCATACCGTGGGCCGGAGGCGCTTGTTGACCAGATGCGTCTGGACGTTATTCAGGCCCACGATCTCCTGGTGCGGCGCTGACCCGGTCCCACCCGCACCAAACACCCAGAGAGGCAGCACCGTGGCCGTCGAGAAGAACACCCGCAAACTGGACAAAGGCATAGTCCGCGATTTCAGTTCCCGGATGAGCTACGCGTCCTACCTCCAGCTGCCCACCCTGCTCAGTGCACAGCGACCTGTCAGCACGCCCGAACACCACGACGAGCTGCTGTTCATCATCCAGCACCAGACCACCGAGCTGTGGCTGAAGCTGGTGCTGCACGAGCTCCGCAGCGCCGCGGCGTGGCTGCGCGCAGACGATCTCGGCTCCGCGCTCAAGGGCATCGCCCGGGTCAAGCACATCCAAAAAACCCTGACGGAGCAATGGTCCGTCCTGGCCACGCTGACGCCCACGGAGTACTCACAGTTCCGCGGGTTCCTGGGCAACTCCTCCGGATTCCAGTCCAGCCAATACCGGGCCGTGGAGTTTATCCTCGGCAACAAAAACCGCAAAATGCTGCCGGTCTTCGAATCTGACCCGGAAGCGCACGCCATGCTGGAGGACGTGCTTAAGGCGCCCAGCATCTACGACGAGTTCCTTGCCTACCTGGCCCGGCAGGGCTTCGACGTGCCACAGTCCGTCCTGGAGCGGGACGTCACCCGTGCCCACGAGTTCTGCCCTGAGCTGGTGCCGCTGTTCAAGCACATCTACGAAAACGCCGGCGCTAACTGGGGTGCCTACGAGGCGTGCGAGGAACTGGTGGACCTAGAGGATAATTTCCAGCTCTGGCGGTTCCGGCACCTGCGAACCGTCCAGCGGACCATCGGGATGAAATCGGGAACCGGGGGATCCAGCGGCGCTGCCTTCCTGCAAAAGGCCCTTGAGCTCACCTTCTTCCCGGAACTGTTCGCGGTACGGACGGAGATCGGCCAGTGAGCAGCGCAATGGACGCGAACATGGAGAATCACGACGCCGCCGACCTCCTTGAGCAGGCCGCGCAACTGGATGCAGGCGACCCGTTGGCGCGCTACCGCGGCCTCTTCATCGGGACGGACACGGACCTTTCCTACCTCGACGGCAATTCCCTGGGCCGCCCGCTGAAGCGGACGCAACGGGACATCAGCACCTTTATCGGGGAAGGCTGGGGCGGCCGGCTCATCCGTGGCTGGGATGAGGAATGGCTGGACCTGCCCCAGACCATCGGCGATCAGCTGGGCCGCGCTGTCCTCGGCGCAGCCCCGGGCCAGACCGTCATCGCCGACTCCACCACGGTGGTGCTCTACAAACTGATCCGCGCCGCGCTGGCCACCGTGGCTGACCCCGCCCGCACAGAGATCGTCCTGGACACGGATAACTTCCCCACGGACCGCTACCTGGTCGAGGGTATCGCCCGCGAGGAGGGACTCACCCTGCGGTGGATCGAAGCCGATCCTGCGTCCGGGGTCACCGTCGAACAGGTGCGGGACGCAACCGGCCCGGCCACCGCCGTCGTACTTTTGAGCCACGTGGCCTACCGCTCAGGCTTCCTGGCCGACCTTCCGGGCATCACGGAAGTTGCACACAGCGCGGGGGCGCTGGTGGTCTGGGACCTGTGCCACTCCGCCGGCTCGGTGGAGCTGGACCTGGACGGGGCAGACGTGGATTTTGCCGCGGGCTGCACCTACAAGTACCTCAACGGGGGACCGGGCTCGCCGGCGTTCGCCTACATCAACCGCCGGCACCTGCCCGGACTGCAGCAGCCGATCTGGGGCTGGATGGGACGCAAGGACGCGTTCGAGATGGCAGCGGGCTACGAGCCGGCGCCCGGGATCCGGAGTTTCCTCAGCGGAACGCCGGCCATCTTCGGGATGCTGGCCATGCGCGGAACCGTTGACCTCATCGAAGAGGCCGGCATGGCTGCCATCCGGGAGAAGTCCCTGAAACTCACCGCCTACGCCGTGCAGCTGTATGAGGCATGGCTGGAGCCGGCGGGGGTGGAGCTGGCATCGCCGCGCGATCCGGAGCTCCGCGGGAGCCACATCACCCTGGATCATCCGGCGTTCCGGAACGTGACGGCGGCGCTGTGGGAACAGGACGTCATCCCGGACTTCCGCGCGCCACACGGGATCCGCGTGGGGCTGTCGCCCTTGAGCACCAGCTTCGCTGAGCTGTTCCGGGGGATGGCCGCCATTCGGGATCAGCTGCGCCGCTGAGCCGCCACGTTTTGCTGACGGCTTTTGGTGACGGCATTTGGTGACGGGGCTTGGCGACGGCGGGGGCTGTTTCGACAAGATTGCGGCGGGGCCGGTAAACTAAGGGTTGGTTCCGGCTGCAGTCCGTGGCGGCTGGTTCCTGCCATGTGTGGAAAGACCCTGGTTTCCGGGGGATTCCCGCGCGGGCAGACCCGGCAGTGAAGTACTGATTCGGGCCTCACGGCACATCTCTAGGAGTTATTGTGGCACTTGAAGCCGCTGTAAAGCAGTCCATCATCCAGGATTTCGCAACGTCCGAGGGCGACACCGGTTCGCCGGAGGTCCAGGTTGCAGTCCTGACTCAGCGGATCAAGGATCTGACTGAGCACATGAAGGTGCACAAGCACGATTACCACACCCAGCGCGGTCTGCTGGCCATGGTTGGTCGTCGCAAGCGTATGCTCACCTACCTCAAGAACACTGACATCACCCGCTACCGTGCGCTCATCGAGCGTCTCGGCCTGCGCCGCTAGTCAGCTTTAAGGGGCGGCCCCTTCCGTGACGGAAAGGGCCGCCCTTCTTCAGACGAAAATTAAACAGGAGGATCAACCGCATCACGCATTCGCGGTCCTCGGTAGTGATCCCCGGGAACGGCTTCGAAGAATGTAGCCCTCGGCCCGTGGGTCTCGATCGATGACCGGGTGCAGTGCAGGCCAGTAGACAGATGCTGGGCTGGGTTGATGCGGCTGGGCTCCGTGAAACAAGAAACGGAGGTGACTCTCTTGGAGGGTCCCGAAATCCAGTTCTCAGAAGCAGTCATTGATAACGGCCGCTTTGGCAAGCGTGTAATCCGCTTTGAAACCGGCCGTCTTGCCAAGCAGGCAGCCGGCGCAGCCATGGTGTACATCGACGAAGACACCGCGCTGCTGTCCGCCACCACCGCAGGCAAGCACCCGCGCGAAGGCTTCGACTTCTTCCCGCTGACGGTTGACGTTGAAGAGCGCATGTACGCCGCCGGCCGTATCCCGGGCTCGTTCTTCCGCCGTGAAGGCCGCCCGTCCACCGAGGCCATCCTGGCCTGCCGCCTCATGGACCGCCCGCTGCGTCCGGCCTTCGTCAAGGGCCTGCGCAACGAGGTCCAGATCGTGGTGACCGTCCTGGCCATCAACCCTGACGAGCTCTACGACGTGGTGGCCATCAACGCCTCCTCCATGTCCACCCAGCTCTCCGGCCTGCCGTTCTCCGGCCCGATCGGCGGCGTCCGCGTTGCTCTGATCGCGGACGAGCACGGTTCGCAGTGGGTTGCGTTCCCGAAGCACTCCCAGCTCGAGAACGCCGTCTTCAACATGGTCGTTGCCGGCCGCGTCAAGAACGACGACGTCGCCATCATGATGGTCGAAGCCGAAGCAACCGACAACTCCTGGAACCTCATCAAGGAACAGGGCGCCACCGCTCCCACCGAAGAGGTTGTCTCCGAGGGCCTCGAGGCTGCCAAGCCGTTCATCAAGGCACTCTGCGAGGCCCAGGCTGACCTGGCCGCACGCGCTGCCAAGCCCACCGTTGAGTTCCCGGTCTTCCTGGACTACCAGGATGACGTCTACGCCGCTGTTGAGTCAGCTGCCGCTGAAAAGCTGGCCGCTGTCTTCCAGATCGCTGACAAGCAGGAACGCGACGTTGCAACGGATGCGCTCAAGGACGAAGTCACTTCTTCCCTGGCCGGCCAGTTCGAAGGCCGCGACAAGGAGCTGTCCGCAGCATTCCGCTCCGTCACCAAGCAGGTCGTGCGCCAGCGCATCCTCAAGGACCAGATCCGCATCGACGGCCGTGGCCTGACGGACATCCGCCAGCTCACCGCCGAGGTTGAGGTTCTGCCCCGCGTGCACGGCTCGGCAATCTTCGAGCGCGGCGAAACCCAGATCATGGGTGTCACCACGCTGAACATGCTCAAGATGGAACAGCAGATCGATTCGCTGTCGCCCGTCACGCGCAAGCGCTACATGCACAACTACAACTTCCCGCCGTACTCCACCGGTGAGACCGGCCGCGTGGGTTCGCCCAAGCGCCGCGAAATCGGCCACGGTGCCCTCGCAGAGCGCGCCATCATGCCGGTGCTGCCGTCCCGCGAGGAATTCCCCTACGCGATCCGCCAGGTGTCTGAGGCTCTCAGCTCCAACGGTTCGACGTCGATGGGTTCCGTCTGCGCTTCGACGCTGTCCCTGCTCAATGCAGGTGTGCCGCTGAAGGCAGCTGTTGCTGGTATCGCCATGGGCCTGGTCTCCGACCAGGTTGACGGCCAGACCCGCTACGCAGCCCTGACCGATATCCTCGGTGCCGAAGATGCCTTCGGCGACATGGACTTCAAGGTTGCCGGCACCGCCGAATTCGTTACGGCCATCCAGCTGGACACGAAGCTCGACGGCATCCCCGCTTCCGTGCTGGCAGCAGCACTGAAGCAGGCCCGCGAAGCCCGCCTGCACATCCTGGACGTCCTGAACTCCGCGATCGACACCCCGGATGAGCTCTCCGAGTTCGCGCCGCGCGTCATCGCGGTCAAGATCCCGGTTGACAAGATCGGCGAGGTCATTGGGCCCAAGGGCAAAATGATCAACCAGATCCAGGAAGACACCGGCGCGGACATCTCCATCGAGGACGACGGCACGGTCTACATTGGCGCCACAAACGGTCCGTCTGCTGACGCAGCACGTTCCGCGATCAACGCCATTGCCAACCCGCAGATCCCGGAAATTGGCGAGCGTTACCTGGGTACGGTCGTTAAGACCACCACCTTCGGTGCCTTCATTTCCCTGACTCCGGGCAAGGACGGCCTGCTGCACATCTCGGAGCTGCGCAAGCTGGCCAACGGCAAGCGCGTGGACAACGTTGATGACGTGGTTTCCGTCGGCCAGAAGATCCAGGTGGAAATCACCAAGATCGATGACCGTGGAAAGCTGTCGCTGTCCCCCGTAGTGGCTGAAGAAGAGGGCGTCGAGCTCGTTGACGCTTCCGCCCCAGAGGGCGCTGCCGAAGCGGAGTAGTCCACTGACGCGGAGTAGCATCCTGCTCCACACAGCATGAATCGGCGGGGCCGGTGGATGATCCACCGGCCCCGCCGCTGTTACGATGGCAGCCAGATCCGGCTGCCGCTCCTGAAAGGCTTCAATGACTGTTGTACCCCTGCCGCTTGAGCAGAACCAGCCCGGCGACACCCTGGTCCACGGCTCCGACGGCGGCTCCGTAGTCCGGCGTTCAGTGCTGCCGGGCGGCGTGCGGGTGCTCACCGAAGCGATGCCGGGCCAGCGTTCGGCGACCATCGGTTTCTGGGTGGGCGTCGGGTCACGCGATGAAGCCCCGGGCCAGCACGGCTCCACGCACTTCCTGGAGCACCTCCTGTTCAAAGGAACCAAGCGCCGCACCGCCCTGGAAATCGCCTCGGCCTTTGACGAGGTGGGCGGGGAGTCCAACGCCGCCACGGCCAAGGAGAGCACGTGCTATTTCGCGCGGGTGCTGGACACGGACCTGCCCATGGCCATCGACGTCATTGCCGACATGATCACCGGTGCCGTCCTGGATCCGGCCGAGATGGAGCAGGAGCGCGACGTCATCCTGGAGGAAATCGCCATGGACAGCGATGACCCCACGGACGTTGCGCATGAAAACTTTGTGGCTGCCGTCCTGGGCACCCACCCGCTGGGCCGCCCTATCGGCGGTACGCCCGCCGCGATCCGCGCCGTCGCCCGCGACTCCGTGTGGGAGCACTACCGCCGTTACTACCGCCCGGATGAGCTGGTCATCACCGCCGCCGGGGGCCTGGAGCACGACGTCGTCTGCAGCCTTGTGGTGGACGCCCTCCACACTGCCGGGTGGTCACTTGAGCCGGATGCCGCCCCTGTGGATCGCCGCTCCACCGAGCGGGCGGACATCACAGGCACAGCCGGGCTGCATGTGGTCAAGCGTGCGGTGGAACAGGCGAACATCATCATGGGCTGCCCCACGATTGTGGCCACCGATGAACGCCGCTACGTCATGAGCGTCCTCAACGCTGTCCTGGGCGGCGGGATGTCCTCGCGGCTGTTCCAGGAAATCCGCGAAAAGCGTGGCCTGGTGTACTCCACGTACTCCTTTGCCTCCTCCTACGCGGACGCCGGCTACTTCGGGATGTACGCAGGGTGCACTCCGTCCAAGGTCCGCCAGGTGCTGGACCTGCTGGGGCTGGAGCTGGACAAGCTTGCCGAAGGCGGGATCTCCGACGACGAACTGCGCAAGGCCGTGGGCCAGCTGTGCGGCGGAATTGTCCTGGCACTGGAGGACACAGGTTCCCGCATGTCCCGCCTGGGCCGCGCTGAACTCGTGTCCGGTGAATACCAGGACATCGACGAGACCCTGCGCCAGATCAAGGCGGTCACCGCGCAGGAGGTCCAGGAGCTTGCCAGGGAACTGGCAGCCGCCCCGCGGACTGTCACCGTGGTGGGTCCATTCGAGGAGACCGAAACCTTCGGTCTCTGACCGGCAGGCCTGCGCCCGCCATAATGAACCTATGAACTTTCCGCAGCCGGGCACGGTGCACGCCGTCCTGGAGAACTTCCTGGGACATTGGCGCGGCACCACCTGGCTGGACGCGTCGGCCTGGGGGCCCAAGCGCACGGCCTCGGCGGAAATCAGTTACACCAGGGCTGCCGGGGGCTACGCCGTCGTGCAAAGTTACAGACACACCGAAGCCGATGGCACGCACTTTGAAGGCCACGGCGTATTTACTGTCGACCGCGACCACAACGACATCCTCTGGTACCACGTGGACAGCATGGGCCAGCCGCCGGGAGCTCCGGCCCGCTGCACGTGGGTTGACGGTGTGTTGCGCGTCGAGCGCCACAGTGACCGGGGGACTGCCCGCCATAGTTTCCGTGTGGACAACGACGTGCTGATCCACACCGCCGAGTTGCGCCTCGGCGACGGCCAGGACTTTGTCCCGTTCATGACCTCCGAGTGCCGCCGCGTCTGACCCCATCCCGACTCTTCGTCTCACCTGCCGCGCGAACGGACACTTGGGGCACTGCACGTTTTGGCGCGAGAGGACAGTTAAGACCGCTGCTTCTGCGCGAACGGACACTTGGGGCCCGTGCAGAATTCCGACCGTCAGCCGGCTGATTCCAGAATCCTCGTCCGCGGTGCGCCGTTCAAGGCTGGTGCTGCGGACGGCGAATTCCACACCTTACTTTTCAGGTTCGCCAGCAACTTCTCAGCTTGGCCCCGTTCGTTGAAATCAAGTTCCACCACCACGTAGTGGGAATCATCCACAGGCTGGGAAATCCGGTGGCCGACGACTCCGGAGGCCGCGCGGTCCACCGGATCCCGGTCGAAGGCTTCTTTCCACATGCCAAAGTCCTTAATGCCATGTTCGATTTGCAGTGTGTACATTGCTGATTCTCCTTAGCTCATCGTGTTAGTTGATCGCACTTATTTGCCTCCGTGCTGTCCAACCCATGGCTCCTGTCCTGGGACAGCCTGCACGGGTCCGCTGGGTCGCGTACTGTCACGTTAACTGCCTGCCGATGTGGCCGGTATCCCAGAAATCTGGGGTTTTGGTAGACAACCCCGGTGCTGTCCACAGAGGGCATACTGGGGGAATGACCTCCGGCGGGCCCTGGAACAGGAGCCTTGAACGGATCCGGCTCATCGGCGACTCCGCCCCGGATCACCACGCGTTACGCACTGCCGTGCTCGCTGAGTTGGGCCGGGTGCTTCCGTTCAGTGCTTTCGTGTGGCCGCTCTCAGATCCGCTGACGGCGACGGGCATGTCGCCCATGGCCCGGATACCGTGCCCGGACGAGCTGCCGTTGCTGATCCGCCTCAAGTATCTGACGCCGGCAGGTCGGTGGACGCAGTTGGCGATCAGCCCGTCGCCGGTGACGACGCTGCTGCGCGAAACGGCCGGCGATCCATCACGGAGCCTCCTATGGGATGGCCTGATGAAGCGCTACGGAGTGACCGATGTCCTGTTCGCAGTGCTGGCGGACAAACACGGCTGCTGGGGTTGGCTTGACCTCTGGCGAACGGCGCAGGAAAGTCCCTTTACTGCCGACGAAGTGGGATACGTCGCTGCCGTGACGCGTGAGGTCATGCCCGCCCTTCGTCGTTCGATAGCCCGGCAATTTCTCCTGGAGGTGTCTGACGGACGCGACCCCGTAGGACACGAGGTGGTCCGTAAGCGGGCGTCAGCCGTCGGCGAACGTCCTGGGCCGGACTTGCCTCAGCATGCTGTGCTGACTCTGGATGCGGATATGGCGGTGGTGGGTGGAACCGCTTCGGTGGAGGAGTGGCTTGGATTGCTCCAGGCCGGCCCGCGTCCCTTTCAACGCGTACCGGCCGAGGTCCTCAACGTCGCTGCCCAGTTGCTGGCGCGTGAGGCGGGCGTGGATCGTCATCCTGCGTCCGCCCGCGTGTACATAGGGTCGGGCCAGTGGGCCCTCCTCCAGGCCAGCCGGATGGACTCCACCGGCACGGCGGCCATTCCGCCATTGGCCGTCACCATCCAGGCCTGCCCTCCGGCGGCGAGGTTTGATATGTTCGCCCGGAGCTTCGGGCTGACAACGCGCCAGCGGGAATTGTTTGAGCTTGCCGCCAGTGGCGCCGACACTAACGCCATGGCTGACGCCTTGGGGATCGGGGCCTATACCGTCCAGGATCAGTTCAAGCAGATTTTCGAGACATGCGGCGTCCATAGCCGAGCGACGTTGTTGGCCCTGGCGATGGGAACGGCCCAGTAACCGAAACGCGATTCACCTCCATTCAGCTTCATGCAGGTGGCAGGCTTGTGTCCAGGTCCAGGTCCAGGTCCAGGTCCAGGTCCAAGTCCAGCTCGAGTTCCAAGTCCAGGTCCGCGTCCAACACCGAACCGGTGGTGGTGCCGGCGCCGGGCATGGGGATGTTGGCTGGCCAGTGGGTTGGTTCCCAGTCGGGGTGTTCGCTTTGGTAGTGGCGTCCGGTGGGTGATATCCAGCTTGGTGGTTCATTCTTGGTGGCGGTGGTGGGTTTCCAACCGGTGATGTGTCTGAGTCTGTGGTGCTTGCGGCATGGCTGGCCGAGGTTACTGATCCCGGTGGTGCCGCCGTGGGCCCAGGCGAGGAGGTGGTCTGCTTCGTTGTCGAGGGAGTGGTTGCTGCAGCCGGGGAACGGGCATCTCCCGTCCCGTAGTCGTAGCCATTGGCGTTGGGCTTTGGTGAGCCGGTAGCTGGTCCGCCCGATCTCGAGGGGTGCGCCGTCGCGGGGATCGATCAGGACGCGGTGGAAGGATTCGGCGCCGTCGACGATGAGCTTCCGGGCCATGGACGGCGGGATCGGGCCGTACCCATCCAACATGGCCGGCTCGTCCGTGACACCCAGCAGCGAGAACACCGGGACGGTAACGAGGACCTGTGCCCGCGGTGACGGAACACGGTCATTCCCATTTGCATCCCCGGCCGCATTATCTGTGCCGCCGAGGAGCCAGGCGGCGACGGTGTCAGCGCGGAGCTGGCTGAGGTTCCGGTCCTCATGAGGCCCTTGGAGGGCACGGGCCGCAGAGGTGGTCCGGTTCCAGATCCCCGCGGCGGTGTCCGCCGGGAGGTAGGCGGAGAGCCAGGCCATGCCGT
>NZ_PJIW01000019.1:0-91646 GCF_002929755.1 Arthrobacter sp. 4R501
TCTGGAACCGGACCACCTCTGCGGCCAGGGCGTTGCAGGGGCCTCATGAGGACCGGAACCTCAGCCAGCTCCGCGCTGACACCGTCGCCGACTGGCTTCTCGGCGGCACCGGTGATGGGAGCCGGGAAATGAGCAGCGGTTTTGCTAATCGTGTTCCGTCGCCTGTTGTTCCATCGCCGAGGGCGCAGGTTCTTGTTACGGTCCCTGTCCTCTCGCTGCTGGGTGTCACGGATGAGCCCGCCATGCGCGACGGATACGGCCCGATCCCGCCGTCTATGGCCCGCCGGCTCATCGCCGGCGGCGCCGAGTCCTTCCACCGCGTCCTGATCGATCCCCGCGACGGCGCACCGCTCGAGATCGGGCGGACCAGCTACCGGCTCACCAAAGCCCAGCGCCAATGGCTACGACTACGGGACGGGAGATGCCCGTTACCCGGCTGCAGCAACCACTCCCTCGACAACGAAGCAGACCACCTCCTCGCCTGGGCCCACGGCGGCCGTACCGGGATCAGTAACCTCGGTCAGCCATGTCGCAAGCACCACCGACTCAGACACACCAGCGGTTGGAAACCCACCACCGCCACCAAGAATGAACCACCCGGCTGGATATCACCCACCGGACGGCACTACGCCAGCGAAGACCCCGACTGGGAACCACCCCACTGGCCGCCGGAGCTTCTCGAAGAGCTCATACTTCAACACGTTGGCGCGGATTCTCCGGGCCTGCCCGACCACTCATCCCTGCCCAATGGCCAGCTGCAGGATCATCACTGAAAGAAGGTACCTTCCCAGATTGGGCGCTGGTTTGAGTCACGGGAGCGCAGTTGGTGGTGCAGCATGACATTTCGTCCTCGCGGGGGCGGGCTCTATCCAGCTGCTCCAGGGCTATCGCCCCTCACAGGAGGAGTCCACACAAACGGAGTGGTGGTGGTGATGGCCCTGAACCCCAACCTTCGCAGGATCGGCTCGCTGTCAGCGGACGCGTCCACGTGCAGGTACTTCACTCCACGGGCGGCCGCCACCTGGGCGCGTGCGGAAACCAGAGCCTTATAGATCCCGCGCCCGCGCCATGCAGGCAAAGTTGAGCCGCCCCACAAACCGGCGAAGTCCGTGCCCGGATTGATCTCCAGCCAGGCCGCCGACACCACTTCGCCCGCGGCCTCCGCTACGAAGACCACCAGGTTTTCCGGGTCCGAGGCCAGCCGCTCAGACAGGTCCGCGGCCACCCAGCTGTAGTCAGCGCCCCACACCACGGACTTCATGCGCGCAATCCGCTCCAGGTCGCCACGTTCTGAGACTGGCCTCACACGGATGCCTTCGGGGACCGCCGGATCACCGGCCATCGCTGCCGTCTCACCCACCAGGACGGTCTCGCGGTCTTCCGGTGCGAAGCCCGCGGCCAGAAGCCGGGACTCAATATCAACCGGGAGGTCATGCGCCCGTATCTTCCACTCGACGGCTTCCCCGCGGCCGGCAAAGTAGTCACGCTGCTCGACGATCAGTGTGTCGAGCATTCCGCCCTCCACGCCGGCATCACGAGCCGACTCGATGAAGCCCCGCCGCTGTCCGGTCACGCGAAGCAGGGGGCCTAGCAGTTGATACTCGTGGCCTGCCGGAACCGCTGGCGGAACCAACCGGCGGAGCTGGGAATCGTACGCGGCAAGGATATCGCTGGTTGAGGCCATACGCTTCAGCCTACGACCAGCGTCTCCGGCCCACGCAGCCGGACCCGATCCAGCTGCCCCGGCGGGCCAGGGCGGGCCCGAGCGGCCGGGAAGCCAGCCTACGCCCAAACAACTCCGGACTGACCCGCATCGAAGGCAAGTGTCTGGTATCCCGGACACCGGCCGTGTTTTGATGGCAGTGAGGGGACGGGCCGTGGGCGCAAGGTTAAGTACGGGATCCCGGACATGGCCGGAAGCCCCACGAGAAATGACGGAGGGCACAGTGGAGTCGAGTGCAGTGTTGCCTAGCACGGAAGCCAGGCCAGAGGCGGGCACTGAACCAAGGGTGGCGTCCAAAGTCCCCGCCGCCGAGAACACCCTGCGTATCCTCAAGCTGCTGGCCTCCAAACGGGGGCCGATGGCGGCGTCGAGCATTGCAACATCCTTGGGATTGCCGCGCTCAAGCGTCTACCACCTCCTGGGGGTGATGGAGGCGAACGGCTTTGTCCTCCATCTGCACGAGGAGCAGCGCTACGGGCTGGGCATCAGTGCCTTCGAGCTGAGCTCGGCGTATTCGCGGCAGGAACCGCTGTCCCGCCTGGGCCGGCCGCTGCTGGCGTCGCTGGTGGACGTCATCGGTGAGAGCGCGCACCTGGCCGTGCTCCACGGCCGCGACGTGCTCTACATCGTGGAGGAACGGGCCAAGAACCGCCCCTCCCTGGTGACCGACGTCGGCGTCCGGCTTCCCAGCCACCTCACAGCCAGCGGCCGCGCCATTCTCGCCGCACTGCCCAAGTCGCAGGTCCGGGCGCTTTACCCGAATGCCGAGGCCTTCACCGCCCGGCATGAGGTGGAGGGCGCCATCATGAAGTACTCCGCGCTGTCCTCGCACCTGGACCAAGTGAGGCAGCGCGGCTACGCCACCGAACATGGCGAGGTGACGCCCGGCTTCGGTTCGATCGCCGCCGCTGTCACGGACCACGTGGGATGGCCGACGGCGGCAGTCGCCGTCACGTTCCTCGAGGACAAACTGCCGGCGGACCAATGGCCGGCGCTCGCCGCGCGGGTCCAGAAAGTAGCGGACGAACTCTCCGTCCGCATCCACGGCCGCCCTGCCAAGTAGTGCTGCCAGCCGTCGGCTGGCTCTGCCTCCCCCGACGGTCCGACAGGAACCCGCAGCAGTCTGGAATCCCGGACACCACCCCTCCGAAAGCCCTGTCCGGCCCCGCCCGGAACGGCTTTAGTTGATACAGAACCTCTTCCCAACACCGCGAACCTCGTACTCGCCCAGAACACAAAGGAGCCCCTCATGGCACCCGCCGATTTCACTACCGGTGCCCGCCCGGTCAAAGCTGCCCGCGGCACCGAGCTCACCGCCAAGAGCTGGCAGACAGAAGCCCCGCTGCGGATGCTGATGAACAACCTGGACCCCGAGGTCGCGGAGCGCCCGGATGATCTGGTGGTTTACGGCGGGACCGGCCGCGCCGTCCGGTCCTGGGCGGCGTTCGATGCGATCACCCGCACCCTCGAAACGATGGAAAAGGACGAGACCCTCCTGGTCCAGTCCGGCAAGCCGGTCGGTGTGTTCCGGACCAACGAATGGGCGCCGCGGGTGCTCCTGGCGAACTCCAACCTCGTGGGCGACTGGGCGAACTGGCCCGAATTCCGCCGCCTCGAGGCCGAGGGCCTGATGATGTACGGCCAGATGACCGCCGGGTCCTGGATCTACATCGGCACCCAGGGCATCCTGCAGGGCACCTTCGAGACCTTCGCCGCGATCGCCCGGAAACTCACCGGGGACGAGGACGGCACCCTCGCCGGGACCCTGACCCTGACCGGCGGCTGCGGCGGCATGGGCGGTGCCCAGCCGCTCGCGGTCACCCTGAACGACGGCGCCTGCCTGATCGTCGACGTTGACGAAAGCCACCTGCGCCGCCGCGCCGGCAAACGCTACCTCGACGAGGTCGAGACCGACCTCGACACCGCGATCGCGAAGGTCCTCAAAGCCAAGGAAGAGCGCCGCGGCTGGTCCGTGGGCTACGTCGGCAACGCCGCGGAGGTCTTCCCCGAGATCCTGCGCCGCCACCGTGCGGGCGAGCTCACGGTCGATATCGTCACGGACCAGACCTCCGCCCACGATCCGCTGTCCTACCTGCCCGAAGGCATCACGGTCGCCGAGTGGCACACCGAGGCCGCCGCCGACCCGGAGGGCTTCACCAAGAAGGCCCAGGCCTCCATGGCCCGGCACGTCCAGGCCATGGTGGAGTTCCAGGACGCCGGCGCCGAGGTCTTCGACTACGGAAACTCCATCCGCGACGAGGCCCGCAAGGGCGGTTACACCCGCGCCTTCGAATTCCCCGGCTTCGTCCCGGCCTACATCCGCCCGCTCTTCTGCGAAGGTCTCGGCCCGTTCCGCTGGGTCGCGCTCTCCGGTGACCCCGAAGACATCGCGGTCACCGATGCGGCCATCAAGGAACTCTTCCCCGAGAACAAGCACCTGCACCGCTGGATCGACGCGGCCCAGGACCGTGTCGAGTTCGAAGGCCTGCCGGCCCGGATCTGCTGGCTCGGCTACGGCGACCGCGCCAAGGCCGGCCTACTGTTCAACCAACTCGTCAAGGACGGCAAGGTCAAAGCGCCCATCGTGATCGGCCGCGACCACCTCGACTCCGGCTCCGTCGCCTCCCCGTACCGCGAGACCGAGGCCATGGCCGACGGCTCCGACGCGATCGCGGACTGGCCGCTGCTCAACGCCCTGCTCAACACCGCCTCCGGCGCCACCTGGGTCTCGATCCACCACGGCGGCGGCGTCGGCATCGGCCGCTCCATCCACGCCGGCCAGGTCTCCGTCGCCGACGGCACCGACCTCGCCGCCCAGAAACTCGAACGCCTCCTCACCAACGACCCCGGCATGGGCGTCATCCGCCACGCCGACGCCGGCTACGACCGCGCCACCGACGTCGCCAAAGAACGCGGCGTCCGCATTCCCATGCAAGAAGGAATCACAAAGTGACCATCCCCACGAACTCCCTAACCTCGCAGGCTCGGCCAGGGAACCCTGTCCGCGTGGCCCCTACGCAAGCACCGCTCACCGTCACCCTCGGCTCCAGCGGCGTCACGCCCGAGGACGTTGTCGCCGTCGCCCGCCACAACGCCCAGGTGACCATCGCCCAGGAGGCGCTGGACACAGTGGCGAAGGTCCGCGCGCACATCGACGAACTCGCGCACAGTGAGACCCCCGCCTACGGCATCTCCACCGGCTTCGGCGCGCTGGCCAACCGGCACATCCCCAGCGAGCTGCGCACCCAGCTGCAGAAATCGCTGATCCGAAGCCACGCCGCCGGCATGGGCCCGGCTGTGGAACGCGAGGTGGTCCGCGGCATTATGTTCCTGCGGGCCAAGACACTGGCCTCCGGCCGCACGGGCGTCCGCCCCGTCGTCCTGCAGACCATGGTGGACGTACTCAACGCCGGCATCACCCCGGTGGTCCGCGAATTTGGCTCGCTTGGCTGCTCCGGCGACCTCGCCCCGCTGTCCCACTGCGCCCTGGTGCTGATGGGCGAGGGTGAAGCGGAAGGGCCCGACGGCGTGACGTACGGCGGGCGGGGTGAGGCGCCTGTCGCCGAGCTGCTCGCCGGGCACGGCATCGAGCCGGTCACCCTCGCCGAGAAGGAGGGCCTGGCGCTGGTCAACGGCACCGAGGGAATGCTGGGCATGCTCCTGATGGCCATCGCGGACCTTCGCCAACTGTTGACGACGGCGGATATCACCGCCGCGCTCAGCGTCGAGGCGCTGCTGGGTACGGACCAGGTTTTTGTGCCGGAGCTGCATGCGGCCTTGCGTCCGCACCCCGGCCAGGCCGCCAGCGCGGACAACATGCTGCGTGTGCTGTCGAACTCGCCGATCGTGGCCTCGCACCGCGTGGGGGATTCCAAAGTCCAGGACGCCTACTCGCTGCGCTGCGCGCCCCAGGTGGCAGGGGCTGCACGGGACACGGTGGAGTACGCCGCCCTGGTGGCATCCCGTGAACTGGCCGCGGCCATCGACAACCCGGTGGTCCTGCCGGACGGGCGCGTCAGCTCCAACGGCAACTTCCACGGCGCACCAGTGGCCTACGTCCTGGACTTCCTGGCCATTGCCGTTGCGGACCTCAGCTCCATCGCTGAGCGCCGGACGGACCGGATGCTGGACCCGGCGCGTTCGCACGGGCTGCCGGCGTTCCTGGCCGCGGATCCGGGTGTCGACTCGGGCCTGATGATCGCCCAGTACACGCAGGCAGGGCTGGTTTCGGACAACAAGCGACTTGCCGTCCCGGCGTCGGTGGATTCCATCCCCAGCTCCGCCATGCAGGAGGACCACGTGTCCATGGGCTGGCACGCTGCCCGTAAGCTGCGCAAGGCCGTGGAGAACCTCCGCCGTGTCCTGGCCATCGAACTGGTGACGAGCGCCCGAGCCATCGACATGCGGACGCAGCTGTCCGACGGCGAGCTCCTCCCCGGCCCGGCAGGCGCTGCAGTGATCGGGGTGTTGCGGTCCGTCGTCGAAGGCCCCGGAACCGACCGGTTCCTGTCACCTGAGCTGGAGGCGGCTGACCGTTTGGTTGCCTCCGGCAGGGTCCGGGAGGCCGCCGAATCCGCCGTCGGAAATCTTGCCTGAGCGGGAATATCCTTCGGTCCTGCCGAGAAATTCGGCCAATGTCGAAATATGGTGCAACACGAACAATTCGACGCCGGGAAGTGTAGTAGAACTGAAGGTGTAGTGAAAGTCACATCAAAGAGGCTGTGGCGCAGGACGTATACAAAGGGGTAGTAGTTCAAATGAAAGCACGTGGGGCTGTCCTGTCGAGGCGCAATGTCCACTCGGCCACCATCTCTGAGTGGGGAACGCTCAAAGCCGGGGATCGGGTGGAAATCATCAAACACGCGCATGTCATTGCGGCGGGCGAAGTGGAAGAAGTATCGCAGAGCGGGAACGTGCTGTGGCTCGTGCCGGCCACTCCGTCAGAAAAGGAACTTTTCCTTAAATCCGACGGTGTAGAAGTCCGCAGGAGTTAGGAACACAAGACCAAATAGCAAAGAGTCCCCGACTTCCGGTAACGGAAGTCGGGGACTCTTTGCGTGGATCGCGTGGCGGGATCGAAGCATCGATCGAAGCCCGGATCCAGGGCCGAATCAGCTCAGGCTGCAATGCTTTCGTACGTTTCACCGAAGGGGACCGACTCGTCCAGGGCCACGATGAAGCGTCCCGGGCGCAGGCGCGTCACAAGGATGCCGCAGACGGCTTCTTTTGCCGGCTCGATCAGCGTGGCAACAGCGTTGTCCAGTCCTTCGTGCATCTCGTGCGCTGTGGAAAACTGCAGGTCGATGGACAGGGAAGCCGCGGCTTCGACGGCCGCCACGGCGGCCAGGGGGCGTTCCAAAAATGCTGTAGTCATGTGCCGAACTTTCTGTGTCTCGTGCCAAACGGCTCGATCCACTGTACCGGATACAGGACCTAGGATGTCAGATGACTGCTGTCTCGTGCGCACAGACGCCGAATCCGAAGCTTGTTCGCCGGACCGCACCGTCGAGGCTGGGTCTCACGAACAAACTTCGGATAGTAGGTGGCGCCCGGATTCGACCGGGTTAGCCCGCCATGCCCGCTTTGACGGCCAGAACGGGACAGTCCGCCTCGAGCAGGATCCGCTGCGACGTGCTGCCCATGATCAGTTTGCCCACCGGGGTGCGGCGGCGCAGACCGATCACGATAAGCTCGGCGTTGTGCTCCTCCGCGGCATCGAGTACCTCCGCTGCCGCGTCATGCCCACGGACCGGCTGCTTGATCACGTGGTCGATCCCGTGGGCGGCGAGGCGTTGGTCGATGCTTTGCACTTCGTCTTCCTGGGCGTACCTGCTGTCCACCAGGGCATCGCCCTTGGAGGAGTTGATGACCAGCAGGGTGCTGTTGCTCTTCCTGGCCTCGGCGATGGCCTGGGTCAGGGCCGCTTCGCCCTCCGGGGTAGGGACGTATCCCACCACAATCGTCATGGCTGTACCTCTTTTCTGTCAGTTGATCTTCTGCTGTGGGGCGGATGCGGGGGGCGGGCCGATGCGGGGCTGATGCCCAGGAGCGGGTAGCCGGCTGGTTAGCCGTCGCCGTCCCCGTCGCCGCCAGTGGTGGCACGGTGGCTGCCCTGGCTGGCGCTGCCACCCGAGGCATCCGTCGGTTCGGATGCGCCGGAGCGGGTGGCGGGCACCCCTGCCGGCACTGCTGCCGGCCGGTTCCGGCGGATCAGCTTGAACAGCAGCGGCCACAGGAGGATCAGGGCGATGATGATGTAAATGCCGACGGCGATCGGCTCACTCCAAAGGCCGGCAGGGTCGCCGGCACTGAGCTGCAGCGTCTGGCGGAGCTGCTTTTCGATGCGCGGTCCGAGGATGACTCCGAGGATGAGCGGCAGGACAGGAAGTCCGAAGCGCCGCATCATGAAGCCCAGCGCGCCGAGCGCCAGCAGGAGCACCAGGTCGAACGCCTGCAGGTTCACCGAGTAGGCGCCCAGCGTGGCGAAGAACAGGATGCCGGCGTACAGGTAGGGCCGCGGGATCTGCAGGAGCTTCGCCCACATCGGTGCCAGCGGCAGGTTGATGATCAGAAGCAGGAAGTTGCCGATGAAGAGGCTCGCGATGAGGGCCCATACCAGCGGTCCCTCGCTTTCGAACAGCTGCGGCCCGGGCTGGATGCCGTACTGCGTGAACGCTGCCAGCATCACGGCGGCCGTGGCGTTGGTGGGCAGGCCCAGGGCCAGCATGGGCGTCAGGGTGCCGGCAGCGGCAGCGTTGTTGGCTGCTTCCGGACCGGCCACACCCTCGATGGCGCCTTTACCGAACTCTTCGGGGTGCTTGCTGAGCTTCTTCTCGGTGACATAGGAGAGGAACGTGGGGATCTCGGCGCCGCCGGCCGGAAGTGCGCCGAACGGGAAGCCGAAGGCGGTGCCGCGGAGCCAGGGCTTCCAGGACCGCTTCCAGTCCTGTTTGCCCATCCAGGGACGCCCCACGGGGATGACCTGCAGGGGGTTGCGGCGGAGGTGCGCGGCAACCCACAGTGCCTCGCCCACGGCGAAGATGGCCACCGCAACCACCACAATGTCCAGACCGTCCGCCAGGAGCGGCACGCCGAACGTGAGCCGGGCCTGGCCAGTGACCACGTCCAGGCCTACCAGGCCGATGGCGAGGCCAAGGCCCAGGGATGCGAAGCCCCGAAGCCGCGAGGAGCCCAGGACAGCGGTGACCGCAAGCAGGGCCAGGACCATGATGGCAAAATAGCTGGGCGATCCCAGGCTGACGGCGAACTGCACCACCACCGGCGCGCAGACTGCCAACAGGGCGGTACCGATGGTGCCGGCCACGAACGAGCCGATAGCCGCCGTCGCCAGCGCCTGCGCGGCCCTGCCGGCTTTCGCCATCTTGTTGCCTTCGATGGCCGTGACCACGGACGACGATTCACCCGGCGTATTCAGCAGGATGGAGGTGGTGGAGCCGCCGTACATGCCGCCGTAGTAGATGCCGGCGAACATGATGAAGGCGCTGGTGGGTTCCAGGGCGTACGTGACCGGAAGCAGGAGCGCAACAGTCATGGCCGGGCCGAGGCCCGGGAGGACGCCGACGGCGGTACCCAGGACGACGCCGATCACGGCGTAGAGGAAATTCATGGGGGTCAGGGCGGTGGCAAAGCCGTCCATCAGGGAGGAAAAGACATCCATCAGAGAATCCCTTCCAGGAGACCGGCGGGCAGGTTAATGCCGAGGCCAAGGTAGAAGCCGTAAAAGGTCAGGAGGGACATCGCCACGGAAATGAGTCCGTCACGGATGTAATTCCGGCCACCCAATGCCCAGACGCTTCCCCAGAACAGGATGGTGCCGGAGATGACCCACCCGGCCCAGTCGATCAGCAGGATGTTCGCGATGAAGGCGCCTGCAAGCGGGACGACAGTCTTCCAGTCGGCGGGGTGGGAAAGGTCCACGTCCTCGCCGCTTTCCGCTTCGCCCTTGCCGCCGCGGAGCACGTTGACGGCGAGCATGACAGCGCAGACCAGCAGCAGGCCTCCCACAATGAAGGGCAGGGTCTTCGGTCCTACGGGATCAGACTGGGAGTAGGTGGTGCTGATCCGGGTTGCGTCCCAGATGACCAAGGCTCCGGCCGCCCCGAGCAGGAGGGCGACCCCCAGCTCGGAGCGGCCTTTGAGCCGTGAGGCCAATGTTGGTGAGGAGCTCACGCCAGGCCAAGCTTCGTGAGGACGTCCGCCACCCGCTTGTCCTGCTCGGTCAGGAAGGTTTCGAACTCGGCGCCGGTGATGAAGGCGTCGCTCCAGCTGTTGGTCTTCAGGGCTTCCTTCCAGGCGGCCGTGCCGTGCATCTTTTCGAGTGCCGCGATCAGCTTGGCCTTGTCAGCGTCGGTGATGCCGGGAGGGGCCACAATGCCGCGCCAGTTGGTGAACACCAGGTCGATGTTGGATTCCTTGAGCGTGGGAGCGTCCACGCCGTCGAGCCGCTTCTCGCCGCTGGTGGCCAGGACACGGACCGCACCGGATTCGATCTGCTTGAGGTATTCGCCTGCACCGGAGGCCGCGAAGCCCACCTTGTTGCCCAGGATGGCCGGGAGGAGGTCTCCACCGCCGTCGTAGGACACGAAGTTCACCTTGGTGGCGTCGATGCCTAGGGCTCCGGCCAACTGCATAGGCAGCAGGTGGTCAGGGCCGCCGGGGGAGGAACCGCCGCCAACGCTGATGGAACCCGGGTCAGCCTTCCAGGCCCTGACCAGGTCATCGATGGTTTTGTAGGGCGAATCCTTGTTGACCATGATGGCGCCGGGTTCTTCGATGAGCCGGGCCAGGGGGGTGGTGGCCGTCAGCTTGGACTCGGACTTGTTGGTGTAGCTCGCGCCCACCACGCCCAGGCCCATGAGCATGGTGAGGTCGCCGTTGCCCTTTTCGTTGACGATGCGGGCCAAGCCCACGGTTCCGCCGGCGCCGGCGAGATTGAAGACTTCGGGGTTCGTGGCGATTTTCTCGTCTTCGAGGACTTTGGCCGCCACGCGGGCGGTGGTGTCGTAGCCGCCGCCTGCAGTGTTGGGGACCATGATCTGGAGCCCGGTCAGCGGGCCGGCGGGGGCGCCGGAGCTGGCTCCGTCGGTAGAGCTCTTCCCGGTGGCACCGCAGCCGGTGGCCATCAGGGCGATGCCGGCGGCGACGGCGGCAATTCGCAATGCGCGGATCTGGCGCATGGTGTTCCTCTTCTCTAAATCTGATCAGCAAGAAACTGACTGGTGATCCGATGCTAGGCCCCTAAGTGACGGGCATCACTCTTGTGTACGCAGAGAAAGTTAAGTTCATTGCGTTCACGTTTCCGGTGGCCCACCGGCGCCATGCAGCGCCCATAGTTCAGGTAGCCTGACCACCAGAGGCCCGACAATCAAAGACCACGCAACCAGAGGAAAGAACCACAGTGACTCGACGAAGAGGCATGTCCCTGGCGGGGCAGTACCTGGTTCTGCAGTTGCTCATCGTTTTCGCCGTCCTGGTGGCCGTAGTGGCCATCTCCCTCGCCCAGTCCGCTGCGGCGTTCGAACGGGTTGAGGGCCGCCGGGCGCTGTCCGCTGCCGAAGCCCTGGGTGCCAATCCCACCGTCCGGGCGCTGCTGCCCGAGGCCGAACCCCGCGGCGGCTCAGCCCTTCCCGCCGTGGCCGAGTCGGTGCGGACGGTGTCGGGATCCTCGCACGTGGCGCTCGCGAAGCTCGACCGCACGGTGGTCGCCTCCTCCAATCCCAGCCTGTTGGGGCAGCCCTTGGAACTCGGCGCCAGCCGCGTGCTCGAAGGCCGCGCGTGGACCGGCGTGGTGGACGGATCCGGCACGGAGGAGCTGTCCGCGCACGTTCCGGTCCTTGACGACGGCGGAAAAATGATCGGCATCGCGTCCATCAGCCGGAACTACCCCTCCACGCTGGAGCGGCTGGGGGATGCCGTGCCCAACCTCCTCACCTATCTCGGTGTGGCCAGTGTGCTGGGTGTTGCCGGCTCGCTGCTGCTCTCCCGCCGGGTCAAGCGGCAGACCCTGGGCATGGAACCAAGCGAAATCACCGGCCTGGTGGAAAACCGCGAGGCCATGCTGCATGGCCTGAAGGAAGGCGTCGTGGCGCTGGACCCGCATGAGCGCATCACCGTGGCCAACGACAGTGCCCGCGCGCTGCTTGGCCTCCCCTCTGACTGTGTGGGCAAGAGCCTGGCCGGCCTGTCCGTGGAGCCAGCGCTCAAGGAAGTCCTCACCCGCGAGCAGCCGGAGCCGGACCAGCTGGTGCTCGTTGGCGATCGACTCGTGGTGCTGAACCGCGTGCCCATCCGTTCTCGCGGCCGCGACATCGGCTCCGTCACCACACTGCGCGACCGCACGGAACTGTCCGCGCTCGAGCGGGAACTCGGAGCCACCCGGACGGCCACCGACACCCTCCGCGCCCAGGCCCACGAATTCGCCAACCAGCTGCACGTGATTTCCGGCCTCATCCAGATCGGGGAATACGATTCCGTGGTCCAGTTCGTCAACGGTGCCACGCTGGACAGGACCCGGCTCAACGACGAGGTCACCAGCCGTATCCAGGACCCGGCGCTCGCCGCGCTCCTGATCGCCAAGTCGAGCCTCGCCACCGAACGCGGGGTCACCTTGCAGCTGGACCCGGAATCCGGGCTGAAGCGCGTTGATGATGAGCTGTCCCGCGACCTGACCACGGTCGTCGGGAACCTGGTGGACAACGCATTCGACGCCGTCACCGGGCTTCCGGAGGCAGTGGTCAGGGTGCTCGTGGAGGACACAGCCGACGGCGTCACGGTCACCGTAAGCGATTCCGGCCCCGGCGTCGCCGGGGATCCGGGGGAGATCTTCCAGCAGGGTTTCACCACCAAGGACCCGGGCCCCGGCGGCAGCAGGGGCTTCGGCCTGGCGCTTTCCCGGGTGGTCTGCCGGCGCAGCGGCGGCGATCTCACGGTAACCAACGACGACGGGGCGGTCTTTACCGCCCGGCTGGAACGAACCCGGCTGGAACGAACACGGAGAATGCAGCAATGATCAAAGTGCTGATCGTCGATGACGACTTTATGGTGGCCAAGGTCCATGCAGGGTTCATCCAGCGCACTCCCGGGTTCGCCGTCGTCGGGGTGGCCCATACCGGTGCCCAGGCGGTCATCGAAACGGGGCGGCTGCAACCGGATTTGGTGCTGCTCGATATCCACCTGCCGGACATCAACGGCCTGGACCTGATGCACAAACTGCGCGAAGCGGCCCCGGAACTGGATGTCCTGGTGATCAGCGCCGCCCGTGAGGTGGACACGGTGCGCAAGGCCCTCCGCGGCGGGATTGTGCACTACCTCATCAAGCCCTTCTCGCAGACTGACCTGCAGGAACGGCTGGAGCACTACCGCAGCGCCTACCAGGGCCTCGACTCGGCCAAGGATGTGGCGGAGCAGTCGGACGTGAACCGGGTGTTCGGGCTGGACCGGACCGATCGGCCGCTGCCGAAGGGCTGCAGCATCGAAACGCTGAAGCTCGTGGAAGCTGCCCTGAAGGAGGCCGACGGCGACCTCTCCGCCGCCGAAGTGGCCGTCCAGTTGGGCACGTCCCGGGTCAGTGCGCGCCGGTATCTGGAGTACCTCCACGACGAAGGCGTGCTGGAGGTCCGGCTCAAGTACGGCGTGGGCAGGCCCGAGCGGCGGTATGTGCTGAAGGGCTAGGGCATGCCCAGTGCGGCCTCGATGGGACCGACGGCGAAGAACAGCAGGAACGCGCCGGCTACCGCCCACATCAGTGGGTGGACGTCCTTGATGCGGCCCTGGAACGCCCGGATCAGGACATAGGCGATGAAGCCTGCGCCGAGACCGTTGGCGATGGAGTACGTGAACGGCATCAGGGTCATGGTCAGGAAAGCCGGGAGGGCGATTCCCCAGTCCTGCCAGTCGATCTTGCCCACCTGGGAGACCATCATGAAGCCCACCACTACCAGGGCCGGGGCCACCGCCTCGAACGGAACGAGGTTGATCAGCGGGGTGAAGAACATGGCCACCAGGAACAGCAGGCCGGTGACGATGGACGCCACGCCCGTCCGAGCACCCTCGCCGATCCCGGCGCCGGCCTCAACATAGATCTGGTTCGAGGAGACGGACGCGCCGCCACCCACGATCGCGCCGAGCGCGTCCACCTGGAGCACGCGGTCCACGTCCGGGATGTTGCCGTCCTTGTCCACCGTGCCGGCCTCGTTGGCCAGGCCCACCATGGTGCCCATGGCATCGAAGAAGATGCTTAGCAGGATCACGAACGCCAGCAGGGTGGCGGCCACGAAGCCCAGGTGTTCAAAAGCGCCGAACGGGTTGGCCTTGCCGATCAGCGACAGGTCCGGGGCGCTCCACCCCGTAAAGGACGGTGCCACGAGGGACCAGCCCTGCGGGTTGGCGGTAGTGCCGTCAAAGCTGGGGCCGATGTGGAGGGTCATTTCCAGGATCACGGAAATGATGGTGGAGGCGATGATGCCGATCAGGATGGCGCCCTTGACCTTGCGGACCACCAGGGCGATGGTGAGGATCAGGCCGAACACAAAGACGGCCGTGGGCCAGCCCAGCAGCTTGCCGTCGAAGCCCAGGCCCACGGGAACGGTGGTGCCGGCAGCGTCCGGGATCCGGCGCACAAAGCCGGCATTCACCAGCCCGATCAGGGCGATGAACAGGCCGATTCCCACCACGATCGCGGTCTTGAGCCCGTCCGGGACGGCCTTGAAGACGGCGGTCCGGAAGCCGGTGAGGACCAGGATCATCATGGTCACGCCGGACAGAACCACCAGGCCCATCATGTCCGGCCACGTCAGGCCCGGGTTCGTGGCGACCGTGACGGCCACAAACGCGTTCACGCCCAGCCCCGCGGCCAGCGCGAAGGGGTGCCTGCCCCAGGCGCCCATCAGGATAGTGAGGATGCCTGCCACAAAAGCCGTCACAGCGGCCACTGCGGCAAAACCAAGAGTGTTGCCGCTGGAATCCGGGCCGGAGAGGATCAGGGGGTTAAGCACCACGATGTAGCTCATGGCGAAGAACGTGGCAAAGCCGCCGCGGATCTCGCGGGAGAGGTTGGACCCCCGCTCGGAGATCTTGAAGTACCGGTCCAAGGCAGAGCCCTGCTTAAGCATTAGTCCTCCGGGATGTGTTGTTGGGGTTACTTGATCCTAGAGGGCAGGGACCGCGCCAGTGTGCGCGCCTAGAATGTCTGTCAGGAACCTCACAATGCCGAGCAATGTTGGAGACACCATGACTACTGACACATCGACAGTCCAGCAGCTCCCCGCGACCCACGTTGCCGACAGCCACGATCTGATCAGTGTGCAGGGCGCCCGGGAGAACAACCTTAAAGACATCAGCATCGAGATCCCCAAGCGGCGCCTGACGGTGTTCACCGGGGTGTCCGGATCGGGCAAGAGCTCACTGGTGTTCGGGACGATTGCCGCGGAGTCCCAGCGCATGATCAACGAGACCTACAGCGCCTTTGTGCAGGGGTTCATGCCCAACCTGGCGCGGCCCGACGTGGACCACCTCGACGGGCTGACCACGGCGATCATCGTTGACCAGGAGCGGATGGGCGCGAACCCCCGCTCCACGGTGGGCACTGCCACGGACGCCAACGCCATGCTCCGGATCCTCTTCAGCCGGCTGGGCACCCCGTACGTCGGGCCGCCCACGGCGTTTTCCTTCAACGTTCCGACGCGGAAGGCCAGCGGTGTGATGAGCACCGAGAAGGCCGGCGGCCGGGTCGAGAAGGCCGTGGTGCAGAATGCCGTCTACCTGGGCGGCATGTGTGCGCGCTGCGAGGGCATGGGCTCGGTCTCCGACTTTGACCTCACCGCTTTGTACGACGACAGCAAGTCGCTTGGCGAAGGCGCCCTGACGGTCCCGGGCTACAGCATGGACGGTTGGTACGGCCGGCTGTTCGAGGGAATGGGCCTCCCGATGGACAAGCCGATTGGCACGTTCACGAAGAAGCAACTCGAGACGATGCTGTACGCCGAGCCCACCAAGATCAAGGTTGAGGGCATCAACCTCACGTTCGAGGGCATCATCCCCAAGATCCAGAAGTCCATGCTGTCCAAGGACGTCGAGGCGATGCAGCCGCACGTGCGGCGCTTCGTGGAGAGCGCCATTACTTTCCAGGCCTGCCCCGAGTGCGAGGGCACACGGCTCAGCCCCGAGGCCAGGTCCTCGAGGATCCAGGGCAAGAACATCGCCGACCTCTGCGAGATGCAGATCAGCGACCTGGCCGAGTGGGTCCGCGAATTCGACGAGCCGTCGGTCGCGCCGCTCCTCAAGGGCCTGCGGCACCTCCTCGACTCCTTCGCCGAAATCGGGCTGGGCTACCTCTCACTGGACCGCCCGGCCGGCACCCTCTCCGGCGGAGAGGCGCAGCGGACCAAGATGATCCGGCACCTGGGCTCGTCCCTCACAGACGTCACCTACGTCTTCGACGAACCCACAATCGGCCTGCATCCGCACGACATCGAACGGATGAACCAGCTCCTGCTGCAGCTGCGCGACAAGGGCAACACCGTGCTCGTCGTGGAGCACAAGCCCGAGACCATCGCCATTGCCGACCACGTCGTCGACCTCGGACCCGGCGCCGGCACCGCGGGCGGCAACGTCTGTTTCGAAGGCAGTGTGGAGGGGCTGCGGCGGAGCGACACCATCACCGGCCGCCATCTCGATGACCGGGCGAAGGTCAGAGGATCCGTGCGTGCCTCGACCCGCGTCCTCGAGGTGCGTGGCGCCTCCACACACAACCTCCAGGATGTCGACGTCGACGTTCCACTCGGCGTGCTCTGCGTTGTTACTGGTGTGGCCGGTTCGGGCAAGAGCTCGCTGATCCACGGGTCGGTGGCAGGACGTGACGGCGTGGTGGTAGTCGACCAGGGCGCCATCAAGGGCTCCCGCCGCAGCAACCCCGCCACGTACACAGGCCTGCTCGAGCCGATCCGCAAGGCTTTTGCGAAGGCCAACAACGTGAAGCCGGCGCTGTTCAGCTCCAACTCCGAAGGTGCCTGCCCTACCTGCAACGGCGCGGGCGTCATCTTCACCGAACTGGGCGTGATGGCCACGGTCGAGTCCACGTGCGAGGACTGCGAGGGCCGCCGGTTCCAGGCGTCAGTGCTGGAGTACACGCTGGGCGGCCGGAACATCTCCGAGGTGCTGGCCATGTCCATGACAGAGGCTGAGGTCTTCTTCAGCGAAGGGGAGGCCCGCACGCCCGCGGCCCACAAGATCCTGGACCGGCTCGTTGACGTCGGGCTCGGATACCTGACCCTCGGCCAGCCGCTCACCACGTTGTCCGGCGGCGAGCGGCAGCGCGTCAAGCTGGCCACCCAGATGGCCGAGAAGGGCGACATCTACGTCCTCGACGAACCCACCACCGGCCTCCACCTCGCCGACGTCGAAAACCTCCTCGGCCTCCTGGACCGCTTGGTCGAGTCCGGTAAATCCGTCATCGTCATCGAGCACCACCAGGCGGTCATGGCGCACGCCGACTGGATCATCGACCTCGGCCCGGGTGCAGGGCACGACGGCGGCAAGGTCGTTTTCGAGGGGACGCCCGCCGAGCTCGTGGCCGCCAAGTCCACGCTCACCGGCAAGCACCTCGCGGCCTACGTCGCCGGCTGAATGCCGGTGCCCGGGAAGAGTGCCCGGGAAACGTGCCCGGGAAGCGTGTGCTGCCGCTGCCCACGGAAGTTCGCCTAGGCTTGAAGGACGCCACCCCAAGGGAGCAGTACACCCATGCGATCCATCCGCCGCCAGTTGCTGAGCGTTGTGCTCGGAACCTTCGTTCTCGCCGCCGCGCTGCTGGGATTTTCTACCCCGGCTTCGGCGCACGATGCCGCCGAGTCCAGCAGTCCCGGGCAGGGCGCCACGGTGGCCACGGCGCCGGAACAGGTCTCCGTCACCTTCAACAAGAACCCGCTGGGCATCGGCGCACAGTTCTCCGTTAAGGATTCCGCCGGGGCTGAGTGGGCGGACGGGGCTGTGGAGATCGTGGACAGCACTGCCACGCAAAAGCTCAAAGCCGGCGCTCCGGCGGGCGAATACACGGTGGCCTGGCGCGTCGTCAGCTCGGATTCCCACCCGATCGAGGGGACGTTCGGCTTCACGGCGACCGCCGCTGCGGCGGGAGCCGCGCCCTCGGGAACATCGGCGGCGGGAGCATCGCCGTCGGCCGCGGTTCCCACGATGGGAACCGCCCAGCCGGGAACCGTGGCGGCTCCGGTCCCGGCCGAAGGCGCGTCCGAACCGTTCCCCTTGAGCCTGGTGATCTTTGCCGCAGTGGCCGTGGGGCTGCTGGTGGCGATCGGTATCCTCGCGAAGCGCCGCCTCACCGCAGACAGCGACGACGACGAAACCGAACAGGCCTAGACGGCGGCGGCACTTTCCGGGTGGACCGTGGCCTGGACCGTTGCTGAAATGGCCTGGCCCACGGTCTTCGCCTGACGCAGGACTTCCTTGGGTGAGGGCGTGATGAGCTCGCCCACTCCCACCAGGTAGATGCCGATCTGCCGCATGGCTGCCACCAGGTTGCGGCCAACTGTGATGCCGAAGTCGCTGAGCATGCGACGCAGCTGGCTGTGCGCGCACCGGGTCAGCACAATGTTGTCAGCCAGCAGGATTCCGTTGGGCGTATGGACTTCCCATTTGCCGGACGGGGAGCCCGCGGCTGTTCCCGCAGTATTTCCGCCTGGTGCGCCGCCCACCATGGTCAGCTGAACCGCCCGGGTGGTGTTGCGGACATCCATGTGGTGGCTGGCGGCGTAGTTGCGCAGGTGGCGGAGGATCTCGTTGCGCTCCCGGAGGGAGTCGGAGTCGGCTGCGTCGCAGCGCTGCAGTGAAGCGGTGTTGGCCGGTTGTCCGGCGCCGAGGATGTCGAGCCCGTCCACCACAATCGCGTCCACGCCGCGGCGGCGCAGTTCTGCGCCAACAGCCAGGCCTGAGAGCCCCGTGCCGATGATCACCGTGGTGGTCCGTTCGGTCCCGCCATTCAGAGGCATGCTTGACACTACAGTTTTCCTCCTTCAAAGGCTTTCGGATGCAGGCAGCGTTGCCCCGCATGCGTTCCGTTACCCCCAAAGTCCGGCCGCAGCACCGGCCCGGGACGCTCCTGAATTGGGCGTCGGCGGACCGGCAGTGCCTCGAAGACTACAGAACATTCAGGGCCGTGGATAGCCCAAACACAAACATTCTTCTTATCGTTGAATTCGGTTGCCACTCCGTTTGCCACGGGCTGTGGATAACCCGCCATCCAGCGGTCCGCAGCCGCTTGCTAAGTGTCTGCGGACCGAGAATAGTGAGAAGCGGAAGCAGGGTTCTCCAGCCCGTCGGGGCGCACATCGCGGCCGGTGCGGGCGGAGGGCGCCGCTTCTGGCAGAATAGCCGCAACATAAGGCAGTATCGCGAGGAGGCGGCCCGATGGGCGCACAAGAGATGCATCCGGATCCGGAACAGGACCGGGCCGGAAATTCGGCTGCTCCGGTGGGAATTGTTGTGGGGGTGGATGGTTCCGACCACGGCCAGTGCGCTTTGGTGTGGGCTGCCCGGGAAGCCGAGCGCCGCCGTCGGCCGTTGCATATTGTCACCGCGTATTCAGTGCCGATCTTTGCGGCGTCCGGGCTGGACGGCGGGTACGCCACCGTGGATGATTCGGTGATCCGCGAGGGTGCTGAAGCGATCGTCAAGCAGGCGCTGGACAAGGTTTCGGGCTACAACATCGAAGTTGACGGCTCCGTGGAGAACGGCGACGCTTCAGGCGTGCTCCTGGAAATGTCCGAGACAGCCGATCTGCTGGTGTTCGGCACCCGCGGCCGCGGCGGATTTGTAGGACGCCTGCTGGGCTCAGTGAGCAGCGCCCTGCCAGCTCACGCTAAGTGCCCCACGGTCACGGTGCCGCTGGTGTGTTCGGACCGGCTGGGCGAAACCACCGAAGACAAGCGCATCAGGGCCGAGCAGGCCAAGCCGGGACACAAGCAGGTCGAGAACGTTGTGGTGGTGGGCGTGGACGGGTCCGAACAGGCACGCATCGCCGTGCTGGAGGCTGCGGACCAGGCTGAACGGCTCGGGGCAACCCTGCGCGTGATCTGTGCGGTGCCGCAGTTCAGCGGCTCCCTGGCCTGGGTTCCGGCCCCTATGGACCGCAAAGCCCTCTTCGATGACATCCGGGTCCAACTCAACGCCGGGATGGCCTGGCTCAAAAGCCACTACCCCAACCTTTCCGTGGAGTCGGAACTGCTGGACGGTTCGGCCGTGGATGTTCTCGTTGAGGCCAGCCGGCACGTAGAACTGGTGGTTGTGGGCACCCGGGGCCGTGGCGGGTTCACCGGCATGCTCCTGGGCTCCACGTCCGGCGGCGTGCTCCACCACGCCAAGAGCCCGGTCCTGGTGGTTCCGGACCGCGACGATCCGCGGCTGGCGGACCGGGCGCAGTTCGGACCGATCCCCGGCGCAGCCTGACCCATCACCTTCGCAGCAGGAGGCATGAAAATGCCTGACACCGGCAGTTCATCTCCCATCCTCGGATTGGAGGCGGTCACCGCAGCAATGGTTCCCCTGGTGGGTGGCAAAGCGGCCAACCTGGGGGAGTTGCTCGCCGCTGGCCTGCCCGTGCCTGACGGATTCTGCCTCACTACGGAGGCCTACCGCCAAGCGATCGCGGGCCACGCGCATCGAACGGACGGCATGCTCGCCGACGTCCACACTGCTCTTCAGGCAACGCCCGACGGCGACCTCCCCGCCCTGGCTGCGCTGGCGTCCCGGGCCCGGGGTATTATCCAGAACGCCCCGGTACCTCCCGAGGTGGCCGCCGCCGTCGAACAGGCCTACACAGCCCTGGGCGACAACGTTCCGGTGGCCGTCCGGTCCTCGGCCACTGCGGAGGACCTTCCGTCGGCGAGTTTCGCCGGCCAGCAGGACACTTATCTGAACGTGGTGGGCGCTGCCGCCGTCGTGGAAGCCGTGCGCAACTGCTGGGCCTCGCTCTGGACGGACCGGGCGGTCAGCTACAGGGCAAGCCGGGGGATAGACCCGGCCGCGGTGGCGCTGGCCGTGGTGGTCCAGCGGATGGTGGATGCCACCGCCGCCGGCGTGCTTTTCACCGCGAACCCGCTGACGGGCCGCCGGAAGCAGGCCGTGATCGATGCCAGCCCGGGCTTGGGGGAAGCGGTGGTGTCCGGAGCCGTGAACCCGGACCATTTCGTCGTGGACCCGCTCACCGGGCGCGTGCTGGAACGCCGGCTTGGGGACAAACGGATCGCGGTCCGGCCCATCCCCGGCGGCGGCACACGGACTCTGGCCATCAGCAACGGCGGGGCCGCGGCATGCCTGACGGACAAGCAGGCCGCCGAACTTGCAGCCTTAGGCCACCGGGTGGAGGGTCACTTTGGCTCGCCGCAGGACATTGAATGGGCCATTGCCGGCGATGGTCATTTCTGGCTGACCCAGTCGCGGCCCATCACCACGCTGTTCCCAGTACCGCAGCGGGCCGCCGGCGGGGAGGGCACGCGCGTTTACCTTTGCTTCAGCCTGGCGCAAGGCCTGACCCGCCCCATCACGCCCATGGGCCTGGCAGCCTTCCGGCTTATTGCCTCTTCCGTGGCCCGCGCGGCGCAATTCGATGTGCCCGAGCCGCGCAAGGGTCCGTCCCCTTACGCAGTGGCGGCCCAGCGGATCTACCTTGACCTGACCGCCGTAGCCCGCAGCACCACCGGTCGGCGGATCATCCCGCGCGTCTTTGACGTGATGGAAGCCCGGTCGGCCACGGTGCTGCGCCGGGTTTTCGAGGACCCGCGGTTTTCCGTGACGCGCAGGACGCCGCTGGGTTTGCTGCGGCACGTGGTCCCGGCGGCGGTGCATGCCCGGGTGCCGGAAACGCTGCTTCGGGCCGTTTTCCGCCCGGACGCGGCCCTCCGCAGGACCAGCCGACGGGCGCGCGAGTTCGCCGACTCCCTCGAACCGCCCGCCGGCCTCACCCCGCTGCAGCGCCTGGACCACGTCGAACACGTGCTCGGCACCCGGATTTTCTCGGTGGTGCCGGCCATCCTGCCGCTCCCGGCTCTCGGGTTCGCCGCCCTGGCGCTCGCCGGAAAACTGCTGGGCGGCGGCCGGTGGGATGACCTGCAGGTTGTGCTCCGCGGGCTGCCCAACAACGTCACCACCGAGATGGACCTGGAGTTGTGGCGCCTCGCCCAGGTGATTAAGAACGACGGCGGTTCCCGTGCTGCTGTGACGGAACGGAAACCCGCCGAGCTGGCGGAAGAGTTCCGCGCGGGCCAGCTGCCCGCGGTGCTGCAATCCGGGCTGGCGCGGTTCATGGGCCAGTACGGGCACCGCGCCGTGGCCGAGATCGACGTCGGTATGCCCCGCTGGTCGGACGACCCCACCCACATCCTGGGAGTCCTGGCCAACTATCTCCGGCTCGAGGATTCAGCGCTGGCGCCGGATGTCCAGTTCAGCAACGCCGCCGAGGAAGCGGACGCCTGCGTTGGCCGTCTCGTCGCGGAGGCGCGGAGCCGCGGCCGGCTGCGCGGAACGGTGGTCCGGGCCGCGCTGCGTCGGGCCAGGCTCTTCGCCGGATTGCGCGAACTGCCCAAGTACCAGCTGGTGGTGGGCCTCGCCGAAGTGCGGAAACAACTGGCCCTGGCCGGCGCGGCGCTGGCTGCGGCAGGGGTGGTAGCCGACGCTGATGATGTCTTCTTCCTGGACCTGGATGAAGCCCGGACCGGCCTCGATTCGGGAGCGGCTGACCTCCGGGACCTGGTGTCGCAGCGGCGCGCGGACTACGCCGTGGAACTTGAACGGCGCCACATACCCCGGGTGCTGCTGTCGGACGGCACGGAGCCGGAAGCCATTCCATCCGGCGACGCTGTGACGGCATCCAAGGTGCCGGGGGCACTGAGCGGGAGCCCGGCGTCGGCCGGTGTTGTCACAGCGGCCGCCCGTGTGATCCTGGACCCGGTGGGTGCGCATCTGGAACCGGGAGAAATCCTGGTGGCGCCGTCCACGGACCCCGGCTGGACGCCGTTGTTCCTCACCGCGGGCGGACTGGTGATGGAGATGGGCGGACCAAATTCGCACGGGGCCGTGGTGGCGCGGGAGTACGGCATCCCGGCGGTGGTGGGCGTCCCGGACGCCACGCTCCGGCTCTTCACCGGGCAGGAAATAACGGTCGACGGCGGCGCCGGAACCGTGGTGCCGTCGTAGCCGGAGTGCCCCTCGGCATGACTTCCAGAAGGGACGTGTGCGCGGCGGTCCCCAGGCGTAACCTGAAGTATGGGCTCCAAGGATGAAGCGGGGCTGGCATGAACCGCGCATGGCTGCGCTGGGTGCCTGCCGCAGCTGTACCTGCAGTGATCGCCGCCGGCGTGCTGGTGGGATCCATTCCGGCGCGGGCCGGCGACCCGCTGCCACAAAAGACTCCGGCTGAGGTCCTGACCCTCCTGGGCCAGCACAACACCAGGTCATTCTCCGGAACAGTCCAGCAGTCCGCCGAGCTGGGCCTGCCCGAACTGCCGGCCGCCGGTCCCAGCTCCGGACCGGTGTCGGCCGGCGGGGCCGCGTCGGTCCTGGAGTTCCTGACCGGCGAACACACCGCCCGGATCTTTATGGACGGGCCAACCAAGATGCGGGTCCAAGTGATGGACCGGCTGGCTGAACGCGACGTCATCCGGCGGGACAACGACGTGTGGTTCTACAACTCCAAGGACAACAGCGCCGCCCACCTGGCCCTGCCGGCGTTCGCCAGCGACCTGCCGCTGCCTGTGCCCGAAACCCCCGCCCTGCCTGAACCTCCGGCACCGCCAGGACCTCCCGCACCGCCCGGCGACCTGCCGGGCCAGGACCTGCCGGGTCCGGACCTTCCGAAGCCCGACCTGCCCTTGCCCATCCTGCCCGGCGAGATCCTGCCCGGCCCGCCAGTGCCCCCCGTAATGCCGACGCCCGAGGACCTGGCCCGGAAATTCCTCGCCGTCGTGGACAGTTCCACCGAGGTGACGGTGGGTCCGGACGTCGAAGTCGCTGGCCGGTCCGCCTACAGCCTGGCACTGGCGCCAAGGACGCAGGGGACGCTGCTTGAGAAAGTTGCCATCGCCGTCGACGGCGAGACAGGAATGCCGTTGCGCGTAACTGTTATGGCACGCGGCCAGGCGGAACCGGCCTTTGAGGCCGGCTTCACCAGCCTGTCCCTGGCGGCTCCGGACGACTCCGTGTTTACGTTTGTTGCCCCGCCGGGCGCGACGGTCAAAGAGCTGCCAGTGCCGCCGGTCCCGTATATGCCCGGCAGGCCTGCCCTCCCGCCCGCTCCCGGTGGGATTACGCCCGGCGTGGTTCCGGACAGCGGCCCGGACCAGCCCACGGCCCCGGACCAGGTTCCTCCGGACGCGGTTCCCCTGGACCAGCCCGCCGCCCCGCCGAAGCAGGTCCCCGCCCCGGACAAGGTTCCCGGCAGCGACGCCAGCCTGCGGCACCGCGATGCACCGCGGCCCACGGTGACCGGCAAGGGCTGGGAAACGGTGATCGGGTTCCCCGCGGCACCCGGCGGGCAAGGGGCTGCCTGGACTGAATCCTTGCTGAAGGATCCGCTCCTGTCCCAGGCCGCCGTCGTCGTTCCCGGCGGACGGCTCCTGTCCACGGCACTGGTCAACGTCCTCCTGACGGACGACGGCAGGGTCTTTGTGGGGATGGTCCCGGCGGAGCGGCTGCAGGCCGCCGCCGGCGCGGCGTGACCGCGGCCGGGGGGACGGCTGCCGCCGGGATAGCCGCGGCCCGGACCCTTTCCGCAGGGAACGGGACAGCCGGGCTGACCATCGAGACCCGAGGCCTGACCAAGCGTTTCGGCCACCAGCTGGCGGTCGACAACGTGGACCTCGCCGTTCCCCACGGCGCCGTGTTCGGGTTCCTGGGCCCCAACGGCTCGGGCAAAACCACCACCATACGGATGCTGCTGGGCCTTGCCGCGGCGTCGGCCGGAACCGTCAGCGTCCTAGGCCTGCAGATGCCGCAGCGCCTGCACGAGGTCCTGCCGCGCGTGGGTGCGCTGGTGGAGGGGCCGGCGTTTTATCCGTTCCTTTCCGGCACCGCCAACCTGCACCGCCTGGATGCTGCCAGCCGGCATGCGGCGCCCGCTACCCGGACCGCCCGCGTTGCTGCCGCGCTTGAGCGGGTGGGCCTTTCACACGCCGCCGGCAAGCGGGTCCACGCCTACTCCCTGGGCATGAAGCAGCGGCTGGGGATCGCGAACGCATTGCTGTCGCCGCGGGAACTGCTGGTGCTCGATGAGCCCACCAACGGGCTGGACCCGCAAGGAACACGGGAAGTGCGGAGCCTGGTCCGGTCGCTGGCCGCCGACGGCGCCACCGTCTTCGTCTCCAGCCACCTCCTGGCAGAAGTGGAACAGATCTGCACACACGCGGCCATCATGAGCGCCGGGCGGCTGGTGGCCCAGGGGCCGCTGGCGGAGCTCCGCAAGGCCGGCGAAACCCGGATCCGCCTGTTAACGCCCGACGCCGGGACGGCCAGTGAGGTCCTGCTGCGGTTGGGTATGTCCCCGGAGAGAAGCCCTGAGGCCAGGACGCCTGAACCGGACGGGGACGTGCTGACCGCCGCCGCGGCTGCATCCCGGCTGGCGGCCCCGGAGGATATTGTGGCGGAGCTCGTGGCAGCCGGGGTGCGCGTGCGGGGCTTTTCCGTTGAGCGGGAGAGCCTGGAGGAGCGCTTTGTGGCGCTGACGGGGGAGGGGTTCGACATTGCCCAATAGTGCTTCCGACGCCGGTGGTTTCCCTTCAGCCAGCAGCATTCCTGATGCCCGCAGTGGTTCCGAAACCAGCAGTGGTTCCGGGTCCATGAGCGCTCCAGGTGCGCCGTCGAGCCTGTCCCTGCTGGCGTCTGAGCTGAAGACGCTGTTCCGGCGTCGCCGGACCGCGGCCATGCTGGCGGCCCTTGCCGCGATACCGGTGCTGATCGCCGTCGCCGTCCGGCTCTCATCATCCGTTCCGCCCGGAAGGGGACCTGCCTTCCTGGACCGGATCAGCCAGAACGGGCTGTTTGTCGCGGTCACGGCGATGCTGGTCTCGGTGCCGCTGTTCCTGCCCCTAACCATTGGCGTCGTGGCGGGCGATACCATCGCCGGCGAGGCCAGCCTGGGCACGCTGCGGTACCTGTTGGTGGCGCCCGCCGGGCGCGTGCGCCTGCTGCTGGTGAAGTACGCGGGAGCGCTGGCGTTCTGCCTGGCCGCTCCCGTCACCGTTGCGCTGGCCGGGGCAGCGATCGGAGCTTCGCTCTTTCCCATTGGGCCTGTGACCCTCTTGTCCGGCGACGTCGTCCAGCCACCCGAGGCCGCGCTGCGGCTGGTCCTGATTGCTGCCTACCTTGCGGTGTCCCTGGCAGGACTCTCGGCGATCGGCCTGTTCCTGTCCACCTTGACGGTAGTCCCGGTGGGCGCCATGGCCGCCACTGTGGTGCTGTCAGTGGTCTCGCAGGTCCTGGACCAATTGCCGCAGTTGGAATGGCTGCACCCTTGGCTGTTTACGCATTACTGGTTCGGCTTCGCGGACGTCCTGCGCCAACCGGTGCTGTGGGACTCTTTTGCCAGCAACGCGCTGCTGCAGGCGGGCTACATCGCTGTCTTCGGGGCGCTCGCCTATGGCCGGTTCGTCACCAAGGACGTTCTGTCCTGAGGCTGGATGCCCTGCGCCTGGATGCCCTGCGCCTGGAATCCCGGGCCGGAGCCCTGGCCCGGTCAGTAGCGGGCTGCGTAAGGGTGGAGTTGCATCCCCGCCATCCAGCTCAGCTGGGTCACGCCGATGCCCTGGTCCGGATTCAGCGCTTGCACTACCTGGCCGTTCCCCAGGTAGATCGCCACGTGATAGAAGCCCGGCGCTGAGCCCCAGACCAGCAGGTCTCCACGCCGCGCCTGGGAGATCGGCACGTGAACGGGAGCTGCCGCGTACTGCTGCGCAGCGGTGCGCGGCAAGTACTTGCCGGCGGCGAAGGCTGTTTGCACGAGGCCGGAGCAGTCAAAGCCGTTGGGGCCCGTGCCGCCGTACTGGTAGAAGTACGGCGCCCCCACCTTGGACATCGCCACGGAGATGGCAGTCTCATTGGAACCGCCCGGCGATGGGGCTGGAGCAGGCGCGGGTGCTGGAGCCGGGGCTGGGGCCGGGGCTGGGGCTGGAGCAGGCGCGGGTGCAGGCGCGGGAGCTGGCGCGGGTGCCGGTGAAGGGGCGGGAGCTGGCGCCGGTGCTGGAACCGGAGCGGGGGCCGGTGCGGCCGGCAGGTTCCCGCCAGCGGCCGGTCCGGCTGTGGGCCGGTCTGGCGCTGCTTGGGCCGCAGCCCGATCAGCAGCCGCAGTCAGTTCGGCGAGCCTGGCCTCCTCGCGCTGCCGGTCCAAGGCGTCAATGCGAGCCGATTCGAGGGCAACAGTGGTGTTCCGCAGCTGGGCCAGCTGATCCACCAGGATTGTCCGTTGCGCCGCGGCTTCGGCTACGGCCTTGGCCTGGGTGGCGTTGGCCTGTTCGGCCTCTTCCTTGCGGGCTTGGGCTTTCTGGGCGGCGTCATCGGCGGCCCGGTTGGCGTCGTCGGCGGCGGCCGTCAGGGACTGAGCCGCGGACGCTGCGGATGCGGCCGCTTCGAAGGCGCGGCTCCGGCTGGCCGAAATGGCTTCCAGCGTCGCGGCCTGGTGCAGGGCTTCGGCATTGCCGCTGACGAAGGTGCCCAGCGTCGGGTTCAGCCCGCCGTTGCGGTAGAGGTCACCGGCGAGCTGGCCGACCTGTTTCCGGGTCCTGTCCTGCTCGTTGGTCGCAGAGGTGGCCTTGGCCGTGGCCGCTTCCGCCGTCATCCTGCGGTCCTGCAGTTCCACCAGGGCTTCGCCGTAGGCGTTGTTGGCTTTCAGCGACAAGGCAAACGTGGCTTGCTGGGCGCTGGTGGCGTCGGCCAGGAGGCGTTCGATGATGGCGACCTGATCCGCCGTCGCGCGTTCACTCGCCTTAGCTGTGGCGATGTCCTCCGGGGTGGGAAGTTCCGGCGACGCCGGACGCTGGACTGTTGAAGCCTGCGGTAGCGGTGCTGCCTGGGCGGGGAGGGTCATGGTGCCGAAAAGTACGACGGCGGTGCACAGTACGGCGGCCTTCAGGCCGGATCCGGTCAAACCCATTCGCAGAACCTCGCACGCAGTAAGGCTGGGGGAGCGAGGTCTGGTGGCGGCACAAGGAGCCCCTCTGCTGATCTCCCAGCAGTCCGAGGCTACGTGAGCGTGTGCACTTTGGCAACACTGGTCACATCAATAACATAATCAACAAGAGTGCAATTCCGGCGCATCTGTATCCGGCGTGTCGCAAATCGGCTCCCGCTCCGCAGGACAGATCTCTCCCGGCAACATGGCGGGCTCCGCCGGGTACGCGGGCTCCGCGTGGGCGGGGACCGGTGGTGGGCGGCCGGAAGCCACCGCTGGGTCTGGCTCAGCGGTTCCTCGCTGACGTCACGGGAGGCAGCCTTTTGCGTGCCCGGGCGTCTGCTGGCCGCGGATTTCCGGGGTTCGTGACTTCGCCGGTGGCCAAAAGAGTGCTCGGCGTGACGCAAGGGTGCCGCTGCCCCGGCCCGGAGTTTTCCACATAACGTGCACACAGGGGCCGCGCCGCCCACGCGGCTGCCACGCCGCCGTCGTCGTCCTGCTGGGAGTCCTGCTACGCGTGCTGGCGCGATTCGTGCTCCGAGTGGCTGGCGGGTTCCAGCTGGAATGTGCAGTGCTCGGTGTCAAAGTGGGAGCCCAGGCATGTGGTGAGCTTGTCCAGGAGCTGGTCGGCGCCGCGGGCATTCAGGACCCCGTCCTCCACCACCACGTGGGCCGAAAACACCGGCACGCCGGACGTGATGGTCCAGATGTGGATGTCATGGACGTCAACCACTCCGTCAACGCTGAGGATGTGTTCGCGGATCATCTGCACTTCCACGCCTTTGGGGGTTGCCTCCAGGAGGACGTCCACCACATCCCGCAGCAGGCTCCAGGCCCGCGGCAGGATCATGATGGCGATGAGCACGGAGGCGATCGTGTCGGCGGCCTGGTAGCCGGTGAACATGATGACCAGGGCAGCAACGATGACGGCGACTGAGCCCAGCAGGTCGCCCAGCACCTCAAGGTAGGCGCCCCGGACGTTCAGGCTGTCCTGGTGCGCGCCGCGCAGGATCAGCAGCGAGACCAGGTTGGCCACCGCGCCCAGGATGGCGGCGAACAGCATGATGTCGGTGTGGACCTCGGGCGCGGAGCCGATCCGCCGGATGGCCTCGGTGAAGATGACAACCGAGATGACAACCAGGATCAGGGCGTTGGCCAGGGCGGCCAGGACCTCGGCACGCTGGTAGCCGTAGGTCCGCTGGTCACTCGCCGGGCGTCCGGCGATCCAGGCAGCCAGGAGCGCGATGGTCACGCCTGCCGCGTCGGAGAGCATGTGGCCGGCATCAGCCAGCAGGGCCAATGATCCGGACAGTGCCGCGCCGATCACCTGGACCACCACCACCGCCAGGGTGATGGCCAGGACGGCGATGAGCCGTTTGCGGTGCCGGCCTGTTGCCGTGATCCCGTGTGTGTGGCTGTGGTCGTGTCCCATGCCTACAAGGCTAGTCCCAGCCGAGCTCGTGCAGCCGCCGGTCATCGATGCCGAAGTGGTGGGCGATCTCGTGGACCACCGTCACGGCCACTTCCTGGATCACCTCGTCGCGTGACCCGCAGATGTCCAGGATGGGTTGGCGGAAGATGGTGATCCGGTCCGGCAGTGAACCGGCGTCCCACCATGAATCCCGCTCCGTCAAGGGAACACCCTCATAGAGGCCCAGCAGAACGGTGTCCGGGTCCTCGCCCGGGCCGGGCACGTAGTCGTCCTCGACAAACACCGCTACATTGTCCATGGCGGCCGCAAGCTTGGCGGGAATCAGGCCCAGGGCATCCGTGACGGCGGCTTCGAAATCGTCAGCGGACATCTCAAACGGACCGGACTCTTGCGGGCCATCCGGGATGATGGGCAGGCCGGGCGGCAGGTTGACGGGCATATGCAGACTCTAGTCTGCAGCCGGGTTGGCGCGCATACTGAATCCCATCCCTGACCGCCTGTGAGGAGCCGGATGTCCGTCCGCCATCGCCTTTTTGCCGCCATGTACGACACGTTGTCGGCCTCTGTAGAGCGCAGGGAGCTGTCTCCGCGCCGGGCGCGGCTGCTCTCCCCGCTGGCGGGAACCGTGGTGGACGTCGGCGCAGGCACCGGGGCCAACCTGCGGCACTTCCGCCACGCTGACCGGGTAATCCTCGTGGAACCGGACCCCTACATGCGGGCCAGATTGCGGGCACGTCTGGGGGAGTCGCCCGTTCCGGTGGAGGTTTCCGACGCCGATGCGGAGCACCTGCCGCTGCCGGACGGCACAGCTGACGCCGTCGTTTTCACCCTGGTGCTGTGCTCGGTACCGGATCAGCGGCTTGCCTTGTTGGAGGCCCGCAGGGTCCTCAAACCCGGCGGGACCCTCGCGGTGCTGGAGCATGTCCGCGGACAGGGCCGTGCGGCCCGCTGGCAGGACAGGCTGGACGGTCTTTGGGGCCGTTGCGTGGCGCCCGGGTGCCACCTCAACCGGAACACGGTGGCATCCATTGGCGAGGCCGGGTTCGAATTCACGGAAGTCAGCAGGTTGGAGGCCCCGGCGATTGCCCTGGCCACACCCATCATCGCGGGCACGGCAGTGCCACGGTGAATGCAGCCCCTACCGGGACCTGCGGCGCGTCAGGCCCACGCCTACCAGGCAGACCACGCCGCCCACGAGGCCCAGCACGGCGGGGACTTCGCTGAGGATCAGCCAGGAGATCAGGATGGTGGTGCCCGGCACCAGATAGGTGGTGGCCGCCAGTTTTCCGGCGTCAATCAGGGACAGCGCGTACGCCCAGGTGGTAAAGGCTATGGCGGTGGGGAAGATGCCCAGATACACCAGGCCCAGTGTTGCCGGCAGCGGGGCCGACTGCAGTTCGGACACCAGCTGGCCGCTGAAGGGCAGGCAGCAGACGGCCCCCACCATGATGCCGAACCAGGTGGCCTGGCCCGCCGGGAACTTCCGCAACACCGGCTTCTGGATGATGACGCTGACGGCTGCGAGCACGGCGGCAAGGAGGCAGAGCAGCACGCCCGCCACATCCGCCGTCGAACGTTCCCCGGAACCTGAGCCGGATCCGAGCGCGATCAGCGCCACCCCGCCGAATGCCACCAGGCTGCCGATTATCAGCCAGCGCGGGAAGCCCTCCTTCAGGAAGAAACCGGCCATGATGGCAACGAGGATGGGGTTGACGTTGATCAACAGCGCGGCGGTCCCGGCGTCCAGCAGGTGTTCCGCCGCGTTCAGGGCCACGTTGTAGCCGCCGAACCACATCACGCCGTACCCCAGGATGGGCCACCATTCGCGGCCTTGCGGCAGCACTCTGCTCTTGGCCAGCTGCGGCAGCACCAGTGCACCGAGCACGACGGCGGCAACCGCCAGCCTGCCCAGGGTCAGGGATCCCGGGGAGAAGGTGGGGCCGATAGCCCGGATCCCCACGAACGCCGAAGCCCAGAGCACCACGGTGACCACCACGGCGGCGACGCCGAGCGCGTTAGTGCGGCCAGGTGGTGGGCGAAGCGGCGTTGTTGTTGCGGCGCTGGGAGGGGTGCTTGAAGCCATGCTGCCAATCTATCCCCGCGGCGACGCCGGCAGCTGGCGGGAATCGGTCACGTCTAGTCGAGTTTCTGCCAATCCCGGGCCGACCACTCCAGCAGCCGTCCCAAGGGCCAGGTGGTCACAATGCGCTCCGCGGGAATGTTGTTGTGCGCGGCGCGGGCAGCCCCGTACTGGAGGAAGTCGAGCTGGCCCGGAGCGTGGGCGTCGCTGTCGATCGAGAACAGGCAGCCGGCGTCGAGGGCAAGCTGGATCAGGTTATCCGGCGGGTCCTGCCGCTCGGGGCGGGAGTTGATCTCTACCGCCACGTTGTATTCCGCGCACGCCGCGAAGACCTCCCGGGCGTCGAAGTCCGATTGCGGACGCGTGCCGCGGGAGCCTTCCACCAGGCGTCCGGTGCAGTGGCCCAGCACGTTGGTCCGGGGGTTCTGGATGCCCTGGAGCATCCGCAGCGTCATGGTGTCGCGGTCTGCCCGAAGTTTGGAATGGACACTGGCCACCACAATATCCAACCGCGCCAGCATGTCCGGTGACTGGTCCAGTTCGCCGGATTCCAGGATGTCCACTTCGATGCCGGTCAGGAGCCGGAATCCGTCCTTTTTGCCGTCAACTGCGGCAGCGTTGATGGTAGCCACAACGTCGAGCTGTTCGGTCAGGCGCTCCGCGGTGAGCCCGTTGGCGATGGTCAGGTTGGGGGAGTGGTCCGTCAGGGCCAGGTACTCGCGGCCCAGCAGGCGCGCGGCGTCTGCCATGAGCTCGATGGGGGAGCCGCCGTCGGACCAGTCGCTGTGGCTGTGGAGGTCGCCGCGGAGTGCTGCGTGGAGCTCGGCCCCGCCGTCCGCCAGAGGCGCCCTGCTGCGCTGGCGCAGGTCCTCAAGGTACTCGGGCACGTCGCCGTCCACTGCCTGCCGGACCACCTGGTAGGTCCTGTCGCCGATGCCCTTCATGCTCTTGAGCCTGCCGTCCCGGGCCCGGGCAGCCACCTCGGAAGGATCAAGCCCGGCGATGATCCCCGCCGCCTTCCGGAAGGCCTGGACCTTGAACGTGGCAGCGCGTTCCCGTTCCAACCAGAAAGCAATTTCATTGAGTGCGGCGACGGCATCCATCTGTCCATCTTCGCCTGTTCCGGCCGCGTCAGTCAGGTGCCTGCGGGCCGATTTTGAGTTATTCCCGCCGAGGCCCTATAGTTTTAGAGTCCAGTTCGGAGCAACTGCAAAAGACAAGACTGAGAGCCTCGGCTCGAAGCCTTTTATTTTGTGCCGAACGGGTTCTGGCCCCCATCGTCTAGCGGCCTAGGACACCGCCCTTTCACGGCGGCGGCACGGGTTCGAATCCCGTTGGGGGTACGCAAGGAACTGGTCTGGCAGGCTGAAAACGTCTGGTAAGCTGGAAGCCTTGAAAAAAGCGGTAGCGATGCCGCGAAGCAAGAAAATCAAGGCCCTGTAGCGCAGTTGGTTAGCGCGCCGCCCTGTCACGGCGGAGGTCGCGGGTTCAAGTCCCGTCAGGGTCGCTCTGATTGCCGGAAGAAATTCCAGCGGTCAAGGTGACATGTCACCTAGGCTCTGTAGCTCAGTTGGTAGAGCGTTCGACTGAAAATCGAAAGGTCACCGGATCGACGCCGGTCGGAGCCACCACTGGGAAGCATCAGTTCTTCGGAACTGGTGCTTTTCTTCTTTAACCGCATCATCGATTGCTCCTTGGTGGCCCGTTTACTCTCCCCTTCGACGCGCCCCCGCCCCTTCGACGCGCAAATGCTCCTTCGACGCGCGTATTCGGGCGCCGCCAGGTCTTTTCCGTGTCCGTGGCGAATTTGCGCGTCGTAAAGGAAGCCCGCACCGGGCGCCGGACCCGACGAGGCCGAGCACGCGGTGTTCTGAAAGTTCTTCACGCCAGCCGTTGACAGTCTCCATGTAACGCGCGTAACCTAAATCACACGTCGTATGTAACGCGCGTAACTATAAGAATCCGGCCGGTCACCAGACGGGCCCCACGCAGAAGTCCTGGAGCATTCAATGGCGAACAGCACCCCACCCGCACCTGTAGCGAAGACACGCGCAGGTACGACGGCGGCCCCCGCGCAGCGTGGCGTCACCATGGCGGATGTGGCCAAGTACGCCGGAGTGTCCCGCACCGCCGTGTCCTTCGTACTCAGCAACCGGGAGCATGCCAACGTCTCGCAGGACACCAAGCACCGCATCCTTGAGGCCGTCCAAACACTCGGCTACCGTCCCAACGCCGGTGCCCGGGCACTGGCGTCCCAGCGAAGCGACTGGTACGGCATCGTCACGGAGATTGTCACGGCACCGTTTGCCGTGGACATCATCAAGGGCGCGCAGGACCAGGCCTGGCTGTCCCGCCGGTTCCTGCTCATCGCGCCCTCCGACCAGGCCGATGCCGTAGGACCCAACCAGGGCATGGAGGATGCAGCCTTTGAAAAGCTGCTGGAGCAGAGGGTGGAAGGACTTCTGTACGCGGCCACCTTCCACCGGGCCGTGCACGTTCCGAAAAGCGCCAATGAGGTGCCCACTGTCCTGATCAACTGCTTCGACGCGGACGGGAAGCTGCCCTCGATCGTCCCGGACGAACGCGCAGGTGGGCGCGTCGCCGTCGAGCGTTTGCTCCAGGCAGGCCACTCCAGAATCGGTGTCATCAACCTGGATCCGAACATCCCCGCCGCCGTCGGACGGCTGGAGGGGTGCCGTGAAGCACTCGCCGAAGCAGGGCTGGAACTGGACCCTGATCTTCTAGTCTCGGGATACGCGACGGCGGACGGCGGCTACGAGGCAGCCTGCCGAATTCTTGATAGATATCCCGCTGGGGAAGGCAGGCCAACTGCCTTGTTCTGCCTCAACGACCGGATGGCCATGGGCGCCTACGACGCCATCAAGGAGCGCGGGCTCGCCATCCCCCAAGACATCGCCGTGATCGGCTTCGACAACCAGGAACTCATTGCGGCCTACCTCAGGCCAAAACTGACCACGGTTGCGTTGCCCTTCGAGGAGATGGGTGCGCTGGGTGTCCAGACACTCGCAAGCCTTACAGCAGGACAGCCGATCACCGCCCATCAGCAAATGGTCGACTGTCCGCTGCTAGAACGCTTTTCAGTCTGACGGCAAATCATTACCTGAAAAGCAAACCCCAACCACACCTTCACCTTCAGCGATGAAGTGAGGAAAGAGAACTCCATCATGACACAACAGCGATTCCTCCGGTCTGCCCGAATCACGGCGGCCAGCCTGGCAATAGGTGCCCTCCTGCTCACGGGCTGCTCGGCCAACCAGGGCACAACAGGTGCCACCGGCGCCTCAGCCGAGAGCGCATTCCTGACCATTCCCCGCGAGGACATGGGCACGTTTGTCCAGAACTTCAACCCCTTCGCACCCACGGTGAACCCCATGGTGCAGCAGTCGATCTACGAGTCCCTTCTGATCTTCAACCCGGCAAAGGGGGACACAACGCCGTGGCTCGCCACTGAGTGGCAGGCGGCTGCCGACGGCAAGTCCATCACCTTCACCCTCCGCGATGGAGTGAAGTGGTCGGACGGAAAGCCGTTCGTCGCAGAAGACGTCGCTTACACTTTCGAACTGCAGAAGAAGATCAAGGGAGGCTTTGAGTACCTCGAAACGGTGACCCCCGAGGGCACCAACAAGGTCACCTTCAACTTCAGCAAGCCCTGGTCGCCCGCCCTTTACGACCTGGGCCAGCTCACCATCCTGCCCAAGCACATCTGGTCCGCGCTTGCCGACCCTGGCAAGGATGCCAACGCCCAGCCGGTGGGCACCGGCCCGTACACCGAGGTGGACAGCTTCCAGGCCCAGTCCTTCGTGCTGAAGAAGAACCCCAACTACTGGCAGCCGGAAAAGCAGAAGATCGCCGGCATCAAGATGCTTGCCTTCGCCGGGAACGACGGCGCCAACCTCGCCGCCGCGAACGGCGACGTCGACTGGGCGCCGCAGTACATTCCCAACATTGAAAAGACCTTCGTCTCCAAGGACAAGGAACACCGCCAGTACTGGTTCCCGGCCACGGGCGCGACGATCAACTGGCAACTCAACACCGCCAAGGCACCCTTCAACGACGTTGACGTCCGCAAGGCACTCAGCATGGCCGTGGACCGCGACCAGGTGACCAAGATCGGCATGAGCGGCTACGCGAAGCCGGCTGACTGCACGGGCCTGTCCGGCAACTATGAAAAGTGGAAGAACGCCAGCGTCAAGGACAACTGCACGTGGACCAAACTGGATCTGGACGCTGCGAACCAGCTGCTGGACAAGGCCGGTTACGCCAAGGGAGCCGACGGCAAGCGCACGCTGAAGGACGGCACGCCTTTTGAGTTCAAAATCTCCGTCGGCGCTTCTTCATCCGACTGGCTTTCCGTGGCCAACGTGATTTCCCAGAACCTCGCCGAGGTCGGCGTGACTGCCAAGGTCGACTCCCCGGACTGGGCCGCGGTTGTAGCCGGCTACGAGACGGGCGACTTCGATTCGGGCATCGTCTGGAGCGCCAACGACCCCAGCCCGTACAAGTACTTCAACACCTCCATGGGCACCGCAACGGTCAAGCCGGTAGGCACCAAGACCTTCGACAACTACCACCGCTTCGGGGACGCCAAGGCAGACGCGCTGCTCGCCGAGTTCGCCGCGGAGGCCGACGAGTCCAAGCAGCAGGACATCGCCGACAAACTCCAGGAAGAATACAACGACGTCGCGCCCGTGGTGCCGCTGTTCTCCGGCCCGGAATGGGGCGCCTTCAACGACACCCGGTTCACCGGCTGGCCCACGGAGGACAATCCCTACGCGACGCTCTCGGTGAAGTCGCCGACCACCGTCCTGGTCCTGACGTCGCTGGAACCACGCAAGTAGTCCCACCGCCACCCTGACCTCGCTTCGCTTCGGCCAGGGAACCCTGGCGGCGTGGGCCCACCCACCGCCACCCTGACCCGCACACCCGGCGCTGTTTCCGGCGCCGGGTGTGCTCCCAAAACTTTCCGCAATTCCCGAATGGAGGGAAACCGTGCGCTTTATCCTGCGCCGCCTGGGTTTCTACCTGATTGCCTTCTGGGTGTCCATCACCCTGAATTTCCTGCTCCCGCGCTTTATGCCCGGCGACCCCGTTTCCCGGATGTTCGCCCGGAACCAGGACCGGATGCAGCCCGAGCAGATCGAGCAGCTGCGCAAACTGCTCGGCGTGGACGACCGGCCGCTCTGGGAGCAGTACTTCGGCTACCTCCACAACATGCTGACCGGCCAGATGGGCGTTTCCATGTCCCGTTTCCCCGCTCCCGTCACGGAAGTGATCGGCTCACAGGTGGGCTGGACGCTCCTGCTCGGCGGGACCGCGCTGGTGATCGCCGCCGTCGTGGGTAACCTGCTGGGGATCCTGGCCGCGTGGCGGCGCGGGGGAGCCGTTGACTCGGCGCTCCCGCCGCTGCTGATCTTCATCGGTTCCTTTCCCTACTTCTGGCTTGCCATGGGCGCCCTCTACCTGTTCGGCGTCACGCTGGGCTGGTTCCCCATCCGGCACGCCTTCAGCGACACCATCGAGCCCGGCTTCAGCTGGGAGTTCGTGTCCGACGTCGGCATGCACCTGGTGCTGCCGGCCCTCACCATCGTGCTGGTCTCGATCGGCGGCTGGATGCTGGGAATGCGCAACACGATGATCGCCACCAACGCCGAGGACTACATCACCATGGCCGAGGCGAAGGGCCTGCGCCCCGGACGGATCATGTTCCGCTACGCCGCCCGCAACGCGATGCTGCCGTCCGTGACCGCCTTCGGCATGAGCCTGGGCTTTGTGGTGGGCGGTGCCCTCCTGACCGAGGTGGTGTTCGCCTACCCGGGCGTGGGCTACCAGCTGCTGGCCGCCGTGCAAGGACTCGATTATCCGCTCATGCAGGGCCTGTTCCTGACCATCACGGCCGCCGTGCTGCTGGCCAACTTCCTGGTGGACATCCTCTACGTCCGCCTCGACCCGCGCGTGCGCAGCAACTAGGACTGATCATGACCACTTCCATCGCAAACACCGCTTCCAGCCTGCCCGGCGAGACCCTCGCAGATCCGCTCACCGGCAAAACGCCCGACGGCGGTACCGGGCTTCCGCCCGCGGTTTCCGTCCGGCAATCCAACCGGAGCCTCCTGCACGGGCTGCTGACCAACAAGAAGGCCATGACCGGCGCGGCCATCCTGTTCGTTTTCATCGCGCTGGCGCTTCTGGCCCCGGTGCTGTTCCCGGACAACCCGTCCAAGATCACCGGCATGGCATCACAGGAGCCCGACGCCGAATACTGGCTGGGCACCACGGCCAAGGGCCAGGACGTCCTGGCCCTGACCATCCACGGTTCCCGCAGTTCCCTGTTTGTGGGCCTGACCGTGGGGTTCGCCTCCACGTTCATCGGCATCCTGGTGGGCCTCGCCTCGGCGTACTTCGGCAAGTTCATCGACGAGGCCCTGTCCCTCACCACCAACGTGTTCCTGCTGCTGCCGGGCCTGCCGCTCCTGGTGATCCTGGCCGCATTCCTGCCGCCCGGCCTTGGCACCGTCATCCTGGTCCTGGTGGTCACCGGCTGGGCCGGCTCCGCCCGGGTGCTGCGCTCACAGGCGCTGTCCATCCGGTCCAAGGACTTTGTGGCCGCCGCCGTGGTCACCGGCGAACGGCCGCTGCGGATCATGTTCGGCGAGATCCTGCCCAACATGGCCTCCATCGTGATGGGCACGCTGCTGGCCTGCATCATCTACGGCATCGGCGCCCAGGCCGGCCTGGAGTTCCTGGGCCTGGGGGATGTCAGCACGGTCTCGTGGGGCAACAACCTCTACTGGGCCGGCAACGAAGGTGCGCTGCTGACCGGCAGCTGGTGGGTCTTTGTCCCGTCCGGCGTGTGCATCGCGCTGGTGGCGTTCTCGCTGGCGCTGATCAATTACGCCGTGGACGAGGTCACCAATCCCCGCCTGCGGAAAATCCGCAAGCCCAAGTCCGACAAACCCCAGCCCACCCAGGCCGACCAACCCAAGCCCGTCCCCACCGGAAAGCGAGCAGCGGCATGACCGTCTCCCAGACTTCCCTCGGCTCGCACCAGCCCGTCCTGGAGATCAAGGACCTCACCGTGAAGTACCGCGGCGACACCCGGTCCACCACCGCCGTCGACCGCGTCTCCTTCAGCATCGGCGCCGGCGAGATCTTCGGCCTGGCCGGCGAATCCGGCTGCGGCAAATCAACCATCGCGAACGCCATCATGCGGCTGCTGCGCGACCCCGCGGAGATCGCCGGCGGCAGCATCCGCTTCGGCGGCAGGGACGTCCTGGCGCTGGGCAAGGAGGAGCTCCGACGCTTCCGCTGGCAGGACGTGGCCATGGTTTTCCAGTCGGCCATGAACTCACTCAACCCGGTGATGACCATCGGCGACCAGATCGTCGACATCTTCACCACGCATGCCGGCTACTCCCGCAAGGAGTCCCTGCGGAGGGCCGCCGAGCTCCTGGAACTGGTCCGGATCGACCCCGCCCGGTTGAAGTCATACCCGCACCAACTGTCCGGCGGCATGCGCCAGCGGGCCGTCATTGCCATGGCTGTGGCGCTGAAGCCCTCGCTGCTGATCCTCGACGAGCCCACCACCGCCCTGGACGTGGTGGTGCAGCAGGAGATCATGGCCCAGATCAAGGACCTGCAGCACCAGCTGGGCTTCTCGGTCCTCTTCATCACGCACGACATGTCCCTCATGGTGGAACTCTCGCACCGGATGGCGGTGATGTACGGCGGCCGGGTCGTGGAGACGGCCAAGTCCCGGGACATCCATACCGCCCCGCGCCACCCGTACACGCAGGCGCTGATGGGAGCGTTCCCGCCCCTGACTGGGCCGCGGGTGCCGCTCACCGGCCTGGCTGACGGCGTGAAGTTCACCAACATCGCAGACCTCCGGGAAGCGGCGCCGGGCCATTTCGTGGCACCGGTTGCCCCGGATCAGATTGCCGAGAACCAGCCTGCCCTGGAAGGAGCTCACTCATGAGCAAGCACAGCGAAACAGCGGCCCTTGAAGCCCCCGCCCTTGAAGTACGGGGCCTGGTCAAGGATTTCCACAGCGGCGGCCTGTTCTCCCGTGCGGCAGTGCGAGCCCTTGGCGGGGTGGACCTGAGCATCGGCCGGGGTGAAATCGTGGCCCTCGTCGGCGAGTCGGGCTCCGGCAAGAGCACCCTCGCCCGCTGCATTGCGCGGCTGGAACGGCCCACCGCCGGCCAGATCCTGCTGGACGGAACCGACGTCCTGAAACGGGACCGGTTCCAGGCATCCAAGGAATACCGGGCACAGGTGCAGATGGTGTTCCAGGACCCCTTCGGCTCCCTGAACCCGGTTCGCCGGATCGAACACTTCCTGACGCGTTCCCTCACCCTGCATGGAAAAGCCGGGACCCAGGACCAGCTGCGGACCCGGCTGGATGAATTGATGGCCACCGTGGGACTCACCCCGGACATGCTCAATTCCTACCCGCATGAGCTCTCCGGCGGCCAGCGCCAGCGCGTGGCCATCGCCCGGGCCCTGGCCGTGGAACCCGAGGTGATCCTGGCCGATGAGCCCACCTCCATGCTGGATGTCTCGGTCCGGATCGGCATCCTCAACCTGCTGCGCGGGCTCCGGGACGGGAAGGGCATCTCCATGCTCTACATCACCCACGACCTCGCCTCGGCGCGCTACCTCGCGGACCGCATCGCCGTGATGTTCGCCGGCGAACTCGTGGAGGAGGGTGAATCCCTGGACCTCCTGGCGAATCCGGCCCACCCCTACACACGGCTGTTGGTATCGGCCGTTCCGGACCCCGCCCGCACCGGATCCTACGATCCCGCCGAGCGGGCCGAGCTGCGGGCGGCGGTGATGGAACCGACGTCGTGCGCTTACGACGGCGACCCGCAGCAGCGGTGCTCCGCCGCCGAACCCGTGCGGCACCAGGTGGGCGATCCCGCCCATCGGCACTGGGTCCGCTGCCATCTGTACCGGCCGCCCGCTGCTGCATCCAGCCACGCGTTGGCCACCGACCCCCTGGAAAAAGTGGTTTCCGCATGACCGGCTTGACCCACCCGCTGGCCACGGTGCCGCAGGACGAACTCGTGATCCGCGCCGAGGCGGATCCGCACCGGCCGCGCTTCCACTTCGTCTCGCCCGCGGGCTGGCTCAACGATCCCAACGGAGTCAGCCAGTGGAACGGCACCTACCACCTCTTCTACCAGTTCAACCCGGAGGGCGCCTTCCACCACCGCATCCTGTGGGGCCACGCCACCAGCACGGACCTGGTCACCTGGACGGATCAGCCGGTCGCGCTGGAACCCACGGAGGGGCCGGACTCTCCGGACGCCGACGGCTGCTGGTCCGGGGTGCTGGTGAACGACGGCGGCACGCCCACCCTGGTGTATTCAGGCCGGAACGGCGAACACGAACTTCCGTGTGTGGCCGTCGGCTCGCCGGACCTGCTCACCTGGACCAAGGTCCCGGAAAACCCGGTGATCGCGGCCCCGCCGGCAGGAGTGGACGTCACCGCCTACCGGGACCACTGCGTGTGGCGCGAGGGCTCCCGGTGGCGCCAGCTGGTGGGCTCGGGCATCCGGGGCCGCGGCGGCACGGCGTACCTCTATGAGTCGGCCGACCTCCGGACCTGGGACTACATCGGGCCGCTGTTCATCGGCGACGCATCCGCCGGCGATCCCGCGGCGACGGACTGGGAAGGCACCATGTGGGAGTGCGTGGACCTGTTCCGCGCCGGCTCCGGGGTGCTGGGGGATGCTGCGGAGCCACTGGGCGGCGCCGTACAGGCTGACGATGTCCTGGTCTTCTCCGCGTGGGACGACGGCGACACCCGGCATCCGCTGTACTGGACCGGCCGGTATTCCGGAGACTCCTTCGAGCCCGCCGCCCTGCGCCGCCTCGACTACGGTGGACGGTATTTCTACGCGCCCCAATCGTTCTCCGACGACGCCGGCCGCCGTGTGATGTTCGGGTGGCTGCAGGAGGGCCGGACGGACGAGGCCATGGTGGAGGCCGGCTGGTCCGGAGTGATGAGCCTGCCGCGCGTGTCGACGCTGGATGCAGGCGGGGAACTGGCCTTTGCGCCCGTGCCGGAGGTCGAGTCGCTCCGCCGGGACCACGTCAGGATCGGGCCGCGGGAACTGGCCGGCAGCAGCGTTCTTGCCGGCGTGTCCGGCAACCAGTTGGACCTCGAACTGGACGTTGAACTGGAGCCCGGGAGCGTCTTCCGGCTCGGGATCCTGGCTTCCGGCGCTACTCCGGCCGGAACCCAAAGCCCCGCCGAGGAGACGGTCATCGAGGTGGGCCGCGCCGCCGGAAGCACCGGGGAGTCCTGGCTGCGGCTGGACCGCTCGGGCAGCAGCCTGGACCATTCTGTGGATGCGGAGGAGCGGTCAGGACCGGTAAAGCTTCCCGGCGGCAAACTCCACCTTCGGGTCCTCGTGGACCGCTCCGCCGTCGAGATATTCGCCAACGGCAAGCCCCTGACCGCCCGGGTCTATCCCACCCTTGGCGGGACGGCCGTGCGGCTGTCCGCCGACGGGACCGTGCGCCTGCGGCGGCTCGACGCCTGGCGGATGGACGACGTTTTTCGGGGGCCGCGCCCGCTGTTCCCCTAGCCACCCACTGCCGCCCGGCACCCCATCGCTTGCTCCCCACAGGTTCCCTCGCCTCACAAGTTCCGCCAGGGAACCCGGCCCGCGGCCCCCCGGCTCTTTTGAGGCTTCAGAACGGCCGTTACGGAGCAATGGATGAGTAAAAGCAGGCAAACGGCAGGTGAATCTTCTCACTAAAAGAGATTCGAATTGAAACATTTGACGCTGCCAAACCGATGTGTCACGCGCGCGCAATCAGAAATGTAAGCGCTTGCATCAAATGTCTGACATGTGGCATTTCGGTCGTGAAACACGGTTTGGCAGGCCCCCGCCAGCTGCCTACCGTAGAGGCGGGCCAGGGAAGAGATATCGTTCCTGGCCACGCACGGGGCCCTACCCAAGCCCCGTATCCCCTCGATACAACGGCGTTGTCGATGACGCCTGTTTGTGTCGTCGGGGCTGCCGGAGTTTCGGGGAACAGGGCACCAGCCCGTCTTCCACGAATAGTTACAACTCCGCGAGAAGAGCAAACATGCACAAGCACCCCCAACCTGTCCGGATGCCGCGGTGGCGCCAGGCCGCCGCGGCGCTGGCTGCAGCTGTAGTGGCATCGGTCTTCCTGGCCGTTCCCTCAGCCCAGGCCAACGAGCCGGCGGATCCGCCGGCCGCGCAGCAGATGCCGGCCCCCACCCCGGGCTTCCCCCTGCCCAGCACGCACAGCCAGCAGGCCTATGACCCGGCGTCGGATTTCACCTCGAAGTGGACCCGCGCGGACGCTAAGCAGATCATGGCCCAAAGCGACTCCACAGTGGCTCCCGGCGTGAACTCCATGAGCCCGGACGTCACCATGCCGGAGATCCCCGAAGACTTCCCCGCCATGAATGACGACGTCTGGGTTTGGGATACCTGGTCCCTCACGGACGAAAACGCGAACCAGATCAGCTACAAGGGCTGGGACGTCATCTTCTCCCTCGTCGCCGACCGCGACGCTGGCTACGGCTTCGACCAGCGGCACTGGAACGCCCGGATCGGCTATTTCTTCCGCAAGACTAACGCTGACCCAGCCACGGACAAGTGGAACTACGGCGGACACGTCTTCGCTGACGGCGCATCCATCGGCAACACCGAATGGTCCGGTTCTACCCGCCTGATGCAGGGCAACCACGTCAACGTGTTCTACACGGCCACCACGTTCTACGACGTTGCCGAGCGGAACGCCGGCGGCGGCGGCATCGCCCCTGACGCTGCCATCGCCAAGGCGCTCGGCAACATCCACGCCGACCAAAACGGCGTCACCTTCGATGGCTTCACGCACACCAAGCTCCTTGAGCCCGACGGCGAGATGTACCAGAACAAGGCCCAGAACCCCGGCTTCGCCTTCCGTGATCCGTACACGTTTGAGGACCCGGCACACCCCGGCAAGACCTACATGGTCTTCGAAGGCAACACCGGCGGCACCCGTGGAGAATACGAGTGCAAGGCCGAGGACCTCGGCTACCAGCCGGGAGACCCCAACGCCGAGAACCTCAACGAGGTCAACAGCATCGGGGCCTACTACCAGACGGCCAATGTTGGCCTGGCAGTGGCGGACAACAAGGACCTCACCAAGTGGTCCTTCCTGCCGCCGATCCTTTCGGCCAACTGCGTGAACGACCAGACGGAACGCCCGCAGATCTTCATCCAGAACGAAGGTGGCAAGAACAAGTACTACCTGTTCACCATCAGCCACCAGTTCACCTACGCGGCTGGAATGCGCGGCCCCGACGGCGTCTACGGCTTCGTGGGCGACGGTGTGCGCTCCGACTACCAGCCGATGAACAACAGCGGCCTGGCCCTGGCCTCACCGACGGACCTGAACCTGCCCTCCGAATCCCCGGAGCGGCCAACCCCCAGCCAGAATGGCCGCCAGTTCCAGGCCTATTCGCACTATGTGCAGCCGGGCGGCCTGGTGCAGTCCTTCATCGACAACGTGAACGGTGTCCGCGGCGGATCCCTGTCACCCACCGTGAAGATTAACTTCCGCGACGGAATTTCACAGGTTGACCGCACATTCGGCCAGAACGGCCTTGGCCCGTTCGGCTACCTGCCCACCAACCTCAACGTCGGCGGTGCCGGCCACTACAAGTGACCGGCACCATCGCTAGTCGGCACCATCGCTAGCCAGCCCCTGATCGGGGCAAAGTCAGTAAACGGGGACGTCCGTGACATCCACGGGCGTCCCCGCCTCAAATTTTAGGATCCCCATGTTCTTCTTCACCGCTTCCCGGCCGCACCTGAGCAGCCTGGACAGACGCAGGTCCAGCAGACCGGCCCTTTCCGCCGTCGTCGCCCTGCTCCTGGCGGTGACAGCCGCCGGCTGCACCCCTGATTCGCGGAACGTGAATCCCGACGCCGGGAGCCACCCTCCTGAGGGTTCCTCCCAAGGTGCCGCAACGCCGTCGGCCGGCGATCCCTGGCGTCCTGAGGCGCACCTGACGCCGTCCAAGAACTGGATGAATGATCCCAACGGCCTGGTGTACGAAGACGGCACCTACCACGCGTTCTACCAGTACAACCCGAAGGGCAACGACTGGGGCAACATGTCCTGGGGCCATTCCACCAGCACAGATCTGGTGCACTGGGTGGAAGAGCCGGTGGCCATGGAGGCCACGGAGACCGAGGAAATCTTCTCCGGCTCCATCGTGGTGGACACCGACAACACCTCGGGGCTGGGCAGCAAGGACCAGCCGGCCATGGTGGCCCTATATACGAGTGCCTATAAGGACAATGCCCCGCTGCCCAAAGGCTCCCAGGCCCAGTCCGTCGCGTACAGCCTCGACCACGGCCACACCTGGAAGAAGTACCAGGACAATCCCGTCGTGGATCTGCAGCCCTCTTCGCAGAACTTCCGCGATCCCAAGGTCACCTGGTACGAGCCGGGACAATATTGGGTCATGACCACCGTCGTGGCCGACGACCACGTGGTGAAGATCTATAAATCCAAGGACCTGCTGCACTGGGACTTCCTCAGCGACTTCTCCGGGGTCGGCGCACAGGGCGGACTGTGGGAAATGCCTGAACTCCTGGAGGTTCCCGTGGAAGGGACGGACGAGCGGCGCTGGGTCATGCTCCTCAGTATCAACCCGGGCGGCATAGCCGGCGGTTCAGGTATGCAGTACTTCACGGGAGAGTTCGACGGCGTGACGTTCCGCGCCGAGGGCGCCGCAAGTCCGGACGCTCCGCTGGAGGACCACCAGTGGGTGGATTACGGCGCGGATTTCTACGCGGCCACCACCATTTCCGGAGCCCCCGGCGGCAAGCCCGTCCTCTTCGGCTGGATGGGGAACTGGGACTACGCCCAGAAGATGCCCACCACCCCGTGGCGCGGCGCCATGGCAATTCCCCGTGAGCTGACGCTCTCCGGTGGCAGCGGCAACGGTAACGACGACGGCGGCAGGCCCGCCTTGCGCTCGTCCATCGCCGCTGCCCCCGCTGGAGTTTTGTCCAGCGGAGCTGCCTCCGAGCGGCAACTGACAGTTGCCAATGAAAGCAAGCCGCTGGGGGAGGACTTCTCCTCCAGGTCCCAACTCCTGGATGTTGAACTGACGCCGGACGGTGCTGCGGAGGCCGGAATCGAACTGCGCGGGCTCAAGATCCGTTACCAGGCGCAGTCAGGCACGCTGACGGTTGACCGGTCCGCGGCAGGGACCTCAAACTTTTCGGACAAGTTCAGCCCCTACCACCAGGTGAGCGTCCCGCTGGTGGACGGAAAACTGAAGCTGCGGATCCTGCTCGATACCTCCTCGGTGGAAGTGTTCGCCCCCGGAAGCGGCACTGTTGTCACAGATCTCTTCCTGCCCGACTGGTCCAACACTGACACGTCGGTGTTCAGCGAAGGCGGAAAGACCGGATTTACGCTGACCGGCCGGAAGCTGGCCTGACTCGCCACGGATTCCCGGACGTTCCCACACGCAGGGGATAGGGTTGGGAACAACAGAAGGGGAAGTGTCTGATGGAATACCAGAACCCACAACCCGATGCGGGCGTCGAGCGCCAGCATGCTACCAGCCAGCCTGCTACCAGCCACCACGCCGCCAGCCAGGCGCCCGTGCCCGGTCATGGCCGCACCGTGATCGCTGAGACCGCCGTGGCAAAAGTTGCCGGCATCGCTGCCCGTGCCGTGCCCGGCGTCTATTCTTTGGGCTCGGCTCCGTCGCGTGCGCTGGGAGCCATCCGGGACGCCGTCGGCAGTTCGGACCACGCTGCAGGCGTCCGTGCCGAGGTCGGTGAGACGCAAGTGGCGGTGGATATCAGCCTGGTGGCCTCCTACGGATCGCCCCTGCATTCCCTGGCCGATCAGGTCAGGGCAGCCGTTTACCGCGCGGTCGAGGAACTCGTCGGCCTGCAGGTCATTGAAGTGAACGTCGAAATAACCGATGTCTATGTGGCGCCGCCGGTGAAGGCCGGAGCCCCTGCCGTCGCCGTCGCCGAGAGGGAGGCACTGCTGTGAGTCTGACCGTTGTGGGGATCGCCATGGGCGCCTTCGTAGCGTTTATGTCCTTCCAGTTCGGGCTGTGGGGCTTCCTGGTCTCGCTCCTCTTTATGGCCGTCGGCGCCCTCCTGGGCCGCGCAGCGGAAGGGAAACTGGACCTGCGCGGCGTCCTGGATGCCATCATCGGCCGGCGCTCCTCGTCATGACGTCAGTGGCACGTTCCGTCCCCGGCCGGGTCCTGAGCGGACACAACCGCATCAGCACGCAGGCCCTGACCAGCCTGGCCAGGACAGCGGCCGCGGAAGCCCTCGGTGTGGATCCCCATGATGTCCGGGCGGACTGGACGGACGACGACGGCCTGCTGGCGTTGTCGCTGGTGTCGCCTATCAGGATCCCACCCCTGGCCACCGTGCTCAGGGACGCAGGCCGGGTGGCCGCATTCGGCGGATCCATTTGGGACCGGACGGTCGATGCCAAATCCAGGATTCTTTCGACGGTCACGGCCCTCAGCGGCGCCAGTCTGAGCAGGGTGGATATCCGCATCAGCGGCGTTAAGCCGATCGAGGGAGGCCGGGTCCAGTGAGGGGAGGATCAGTGGACGGGGACCTGGATTCGAGGCAACCAAACCGCGCCCGAGCCCAGCGGCAACCTGATATGCGCAGGGTCGTCTACCGGGAGACCCATTCCTCGCGGGCGGCGGTGGCAACAGTGGCCGCGGTCCTGGTAATGGGGCTGGCAGGCTACGGTCTGCTCGAATCCGCCGTTCACGCCATTGGTCAGCCGGCCTGGCTGATCGAACCGCAGCTGGCGGCGGAGCGCATCGTTGCACTTCCGGCGGGGATCCCGCCGTTGCTGCTCGGTGCCAGCGGCGCCGTAGTAGCCATGGTGGGGCTGTTTTTCCTGCTCAACGCAGTCCTGCCGGGAAGACGAGCCCGGCACGTGCTGAACGGCACCACGCTGAACGGCACCACGCTGAACGGCACCGGAAATTCGTCCGCCGTGGTGGTCGATGACGAGGTCATCGCCTCCGCCCTGGCACGCAGCGCACGGCTCGCTGCCAATGTCACCCCGGAGCAGGTCATGGTGGTGGTGTCCCGGCGGCAGATTATCGTCAACGTGCGCCCCACCTCAGGGGTTCCAGTAGCGGAAGCGGCGGTGCTGGCCGCAGTCCAGGACGAACTCAGCGGGATGTCACTGGTCCCGGTACCTGACGTCCGCGTGAACATTTCCACCGTAGGAGTGATTGGGGCATGACCGCCACACCCACGCTCCTCAACAGGATCCTGCTGGGCATCCTCGGACTCAAGCTGCTCGCCGTGGGCATCCTGCTCGTCCTGCTGGCCACCGTTCCACCTGTGGCAACCTGGTGGCATGCCTGGTCCGGATCGGCCTGGCGCAGCGTCAACCAGGCCTTCGACGACACCCGCTTTCCGGGACGGCCGGAAAGCTGGCTCTGGATTGTGATGGCCCTGGCACTGCTCGTGCTGATCGGGCTGATGGTTGCCTGGATCGCGCAGCAGGGCAAAGGCAGGAGCAACCTGCTGGTGGCCGAGTACGATCCCGGGACAGTAGCCGGGGATGTCCGGATCAGCGGTGGAGTAGCGGAGCAGGCGTTGAAGCACGCCTTGGCTGAACGACCCGATCTGGCGGGTGCCACGGTGGCAACATACGATGTCCAGGGCAGCCCTGCCTTGAAAATCCGGCTCCAGCCGCGCCAAGGTGTGGCGCCGCATCTCCTTGCGGCCGAGGTCTCTGCCTTGGTGGACGCCTTGGACCAAGTGGTGGGAAAACAGACACCCGTCCTGATTCACATTGGTGCCGGGGCCAGGACACGGTTCAGCCGCGCTGAGCGCGTCCGTTAGTGTGATCCGGGGGACATCGGTTCGTGCCGATGCCGGCGAACATCGCCAGCAACGGGCCACCACCACTGTCCGGATGGAATAACCGGGGAATCAAGGAGAACACCATGAGCGAGCAAGTAACTGGCAGCGGAGCGGCAAGCGAAGGCGTCGAAGGCGGGGCAGAAAAGGCCAAGGAGTTCGCGGGCGAGGCTGCAGAGAACGTGAAGGAGTTCGCGGGCGAAGCTGCAGAAAACGTCAAGGAGTTCTTCGACGGTGACGTGGCCGAAAACGCCAAGGAACTGGCCGGCAATGTGACTGAGAACGTGAAGGAACTGGCCGGCAGCGTAACCGAGAACGTGAAGGGCTTTGGCGCGAAGATCGCCGGTCTGTTCAAGGGCGGCAAATAGGCCCAGAGTAGAACCGCGGGCTTCATGTTCCGCGAGCGTTACCGATTGTCGTACCGATATGCCCCTCAGGAAGTCCTTCCTGGAGGGGCATATCTCTGCGCTGGGGACAACTTGAGGTGCCCCCCTTCCGCAGTTCTCCGTCCTAGATCTCCTTTCGGACACGACGTGTGTAAGCGCTTGCATTTCTGGCTTGGACTCGATTAGTGTGTGATTCACACCACGTCAATAACGCTCGTGACCTCAATCGCACCTGTTGAAGTTCTGTAACTCACCGAGGAGTCCTCAGCATGAAAAACCGCAAATACCTGCTTCCGGTTGCTGCCACCGGAATTCTGGCACTGTCCCTGACGGCCTGTAGTCCCGGCGGGGGCGGTGGCGGCACCACCGGCAGTGACTGCTCTCCGTACGAGAGTTACGGCAAGCACGACGGCAAGACCGTCTCCGTCTACTCCACCATCGTGGACATCGAAGCTACCAACCTGGAAACCGCCTGGGCAACGTTTGAGGAATGCACCGGCGCAACCATCAAGTACGAGGGCAGCAAGGAATTCGAGACCCAGATCGGTGTCCGGGCCAAGGCTGGAAACGCCCCGGACGTCGCCATCTTCCCGCAGCCAGGCCTCCTGGCCGATCAGGCCAAGGCAGGCGGCCTGAAGCCGGCTCCGAAGGCAGTCTCGGATCTTGTGGACAAGAACTGGTCCGCTGACTGGAAGAAGTACGGCACGGTGGACGGGACCTTCTATGCGGCACCGATGCTTGCGAACGTCAAGGGTTACGTCTGGTACGCCCCGAAGACGTTCAAGGACAAGGGCTGGGAAGTTCCCAAGACCTGGGACGAAATGATGACGCTGTCTTCTAAGATCGCCGATGACGGCGCCATGAAGCCATGGTGTGCCGGCTTCGAATCCGGCGAAGCGACCGGCTGGCCGGGCACCGACTGGGTCGAGGATGTCGTCCTTCGTGCCCAGGGCCCCGAGGTCTACGACCAGTGGGTCACGCACGGGATTCCCTTCAACGACCCCAAGATTGTGGATGCGCTGAACCAGACCGGCGAGATCCTCCTGAACTCCGACTATGTCAACGGCGGATTCGGCGACGTTCGTTCAATCCTGACCACCGGCTTCGCGCAGGCAGGTCAGCCCGTCCTCGATGGCCAGTGCGCCATGCACCACCAGGCCAACTTCCAGGCAGCCAACTGGCCGGAAGGGACAGCCGTGGCTCCCGATGGCGACGTCTGGGCCTTCATGACGCCTCCGATCGACCCCAGCAAGGGCCAGGCAATCACCGGCGGCGGCGAGATGGTGGGCGCATACAAGGACACCCCGGAGGCGCAGGCCTTCCTGGCTTACTTGGCCAGCGCCGAGTTCGCCAACAACCGCGTCAAGCTGGGCGGCGTTATCAGCGCCAACAAGGGACTGGACCCGGCGAGTGCCCAGACGGAACTCGACAAGCAGTCCATCGCCCTGCTCCAGGACCCGGACACAGTCTTCCGCTTCGACGGCTCTGACCTGATGCCCGGCGCCGTAGGCTCCAACTCCTTCTGGAAGGGCATCGTTGCATGGATCAACGGCACTCCCGCCCAGCAGGTTGCTGACAGCGTCGAAGGCAGCTGGCCCAAGAGCTGACCTCCCTCGCATCGCGCCCTTGGGACAACTAGTCCCAAGGGCGCGATGTCGATCCCGAACGAACTTTTCCACGCACACCACGGAGGTTGGGCAATGGAGTTTCTTGGAGGAAAGTTTCTTCAAGTTTTTATCGCCTTAGCGGTTTTTGCCGCGCTAATTGGGCTGATCATGCTGATTGTGGACAGGGCTCCCAAATCAGTCAAAGACAAACTGACGATCGTTGGCTTTCTGGCGCCGGCGGCCATCCTGATGCTGGTCGGCCTGGTTTATCCAGCCGTGCAGACATCGTTCCTGGCATTCACGAATGCCGCCGGACAACCCAACGGAGTCGACAACTTCGTCTGGATGTTTACGCAGCCCGAGGCGCTGGCCACCCTCCGCAACACGGTGATCTGGACCGTTCTGGTGCCGTTGCTGTCCACGGTCTTCGGTCTCGCTTATGCAGTGTTCATTGACAAGGCGCGCGGCGAAAACGCCCTCAAAGCTTTGGTCTTTATGCCGGTGGGCATCTCGATGGTGGGCGCCGGCATCATCTGGAAGCTGGTGTACGACTACCGCGGCCCCGGCATTGAACAGACTGGCGTGGTTAACGCTGTGCGGGTTGCCCTGGGCATGGACCCCAAGCAATTCCTCCTTGATGCCCCGGAAAACACCATCTTCCTCATCATCGTGATGGTTTGGATCCAAACAGGCTTTGCCATGGTGATCCTCTCTGCTGCCATCAAGGGCGTGCCGGTGGAACTGGTTGAGGCGGCGCGCCTGGACGGTGCCAACCCCTGGCAGCAGTTCCGCAATGTGACGGTTCCCGGCATTCGCGGCGCTTTGGTGGTGGTGCTGACAACCATCACTATCGCCACCCTGAAAGTCTTCGACATTGTCCGCACCATGACGGCGGGCAACTATGACACGTCTGTGATCGCCAACGAGATGTACACACAGGCATTCCGCGCCGGCGAACCGGGCAGGGGTGCGGCGTTGGCCCTAGTCCTGTTCCTTCTCGTACTGCCCATAGTGGTCTACAACGCCCGCGTACTTCGTCAGCAAAGGGAAATCCGATGACCGTCATGCCAGCGCCGGATGAGGCAGCCAACACTTCCCGGACCCAGTCACGCAAAGACAGGGGCCGTCCCGCGACGCCGGAGGATTCCGCACCGATCATGCGGCGTGTCAAGACCAAGCTCACGTCACGGTGGGCCACTGCGGCCGCCGTGATCATTGCGACGATCTGGACCGTGCCCACCTTCGGTCTCCTGGTATCCTCCATCCGTCCCGCGGCCAAGCAGGTGGGCCCGCGCTCGGATGGCTGGTGGAACTTCTTTGCCGACTGGGATTTTACTTTCAAGCACTACGTCGACGTCACGGCAGCAGCCGGATCGCAGTCTGCGAATCTTTCGCAGTACTTCGTCAACTCCCTGGCGATTGTCATCCCGGTGACCGTCTTTGTCCTGGTGCTCGCCTCCATGGCGGCCTACATCTTCGCCTGGGGCAACTTCAGGGGCCGCGAGGCTTCGTTCATCTTCGTTTTTGCGTTGCAGATCATTCCCCTGCAGATGGCACTCATCCCGCTGCTGTCATTGTTCACCCAGATCCTGAAGCTCCCGCCCGGGTCCTATGCGCAGCTGTGGATCGCCCACACCATGTTTGGACTCCCGTTGGGCATCTTCCTGCTGCACAACTTCATCTCGGAGATCCCGGGCGAAGTTATCGAGGCCGCGAAGGTGGACGGGGCAGGACACACCACCATTTTCTGGCGGATCATCCTGCCGTTGTCCGTGCCGGCTCTGGCATCCCTGGCCATCTTCCAGTTCCTGTGGGTCTGGAATGACTTGCTCGTGGCATTGGTGTTCTCGGGTGGAACGGCAGACGTAGCGCCCATCACCCAACGGCTCGCTGAGATCTCCGGTACCCGCGGCAATAGGGACTTCCTGAACCCTGCCGCTGCGTTCGTCTCGATCATCGTCCCGCTGGCGGTGTTCCTTGGCCTGCAGCGCTTCTTTGTCCGGGGCCTGCTTGCGGGCGGCCTCAAGGGCTGACCGGGCTCAGGGCTGATCCGCATAAGGGCTGATCGGACTCAAGGGGAGGCAGGCAGGTAACACTGTGACGTCGGGCGGCCCGCAACCTAGCATGGCTTGGGGCAACTGCATAGCGGATATTGGGTTTGAGCCCATGAGGGGAAACGGTGGCACGCATGGCTGAGAGGTCTCAACGGGGTGGCCACAGCGGCGTCAGCATTGAGGACGTGGCAGCAGCCGCAGGCGTCTCCACCGCCACCGTTTCCCGGGCCGTACGCGGGCTTCCCAGGGTTTCGCCCGCCACCAGGGAGAAGATCCTCGAGGTGGCGGGTGCCTTGGGTTATGTGGCGTCGTCGTCGGCGTCAGGACTGGCCACCGGCCGCACCAAGACCATCGGCGTCCTGGCACCGTTCGTGAGCCGCTGGTTCTTCTCCAAGGCCATCGAGGGCGCGGACCGCGAACTTCACGCCCGCCACTACAATCTTTCCCTCTTCAACCTGGGCGGTCACGGCAGCAACCGGGAACGCCTGTTCAGCAAGACCATGGTTTACAAACAGATTGACGCCCTGCTTGTCCTTTGCATGGCGCTCAACCACGAGGAACTGGACCATCTCCAAAAGATTGATATCCCGCTGATCGTGGTGGGCGGCCATGTGGAAGAGTGCGCGTACATCGGCATCGACGACTACGCCGCAGCGTCCACCGCCGTACGGCACCTGATCGACCTCGGCCACCGGGACATTGCCCTCCTTCACGGCGACGACGAAACGGACCTTAACTTCGACGTTCCCCGCGTGCGGATCCTGGCTTTCAAGGACGTTATGGCAGGAGCGGGGCTGCCCACCCGCCCCGAGTGGGACGAATGGGGCGACTTCACGGTCCGCAGCGGCCAAGAGGCATTCCGGCGCCTCTGGGCCCGGTCAGGCCCGAAGCCGACCGCCATCTTTTGCGCCTCAGACGAAATGGCCATGGGCGTCATCTTCGAAGCAGCACGCGTAGGCGTACGGGTCCCTGAGGACCTCTCGGTGGTGGGGATCGATGACCACGATTTCGCCGACGCAATGGGCCTGACCACCGTGGGACAACGGCCCGACGAACAGGCCGAGCTGGCTACCAAGATGCTCCTCGACGAACTGGACGGCACGGTCGGGGCGGTCCGATCCGCCGTCGCGCCCCACCAGCTCATCATCAGGCGTACGACGGCGCCGCCTCCTTCCTGAGGAGGCGCGGCGTGGCATGCGGCCAGGATGCCGCGGCCAGGACGCCGGGTTCAGGAAGCCGCAGTCGCGAAGCCGTGTCTAGGAAGAAGCCGTGTTTAGGAAACAGCGGTCAGGACGCGCGGGCGAGCTGCCGGATGGGAATCCAGCGGGAAGCCAGCCTGCGGTAGGCCGCCGCGGCGCCCGTCATGTCGCCCTCTGCCAGGCATTCGATGCCCAGCCGGATGTCCATGGGCGACTCGTCCGGGTACACCTTGTCCGCCACGGCGCCGTAGTCGAGTTCCACCATGGAATTGACGTGGAACAGCTCCAGCCATTCGGTCAGCTGCGCGAGGTCGTCCAGCATGTCCAGGTCCGGGGCCGCCAGCGCCAGGTGGGCCACGGCGTACCGTGCCCGCTCTATGGCTTCGGTGATGGGAGCCCACACCCTGACGGTGAGGATGCGCCCGCCCGATTCCACCACGTCCTTATGGTCGCCTTCCATAAACAGCGAGAACCAGCTGAAGGGGATGCCCCACGTGGAGGCGCGGGTATGCACACGGATGGCGCCGTCACGGGCTTTGACCTGGTCAATGCGTTCCTGGTGCTTGTCTCGCTGCTCTTCCGGAATCAGCATTTCGGCCAGCGGGCCGTGGATGCCTTCCATGAGGGCATTGGCGGCGAGGCCGGCGCGCAGGACCAGCTGGCTGGGGCAGTACAGCAGGACGCGCCCGGACCCAGTGTCCCGCCCAGCGTCGCCCCCAGCGTCAGGCCCAAGGCCGGAACCGGCGCCTTTCCCGGTACCCAATCCAGTCTCGGTACCCAATCCAGCCTCGGTACCCAAGCCAGCCTCGGTACCCGGGCCGGCGGCAGCACCGGCGTCGGACGTTCCTGGCTGCGGGGTCCGCCCGGGCGGTACTCCGGGAATGCTGGTGACGCGGACCAGGTCCGTCCGCCCGGTGGGGAAGGGGTCCCCGCCGGAGCGGGTGATCCGGCCCAGCGAGGCGAGCAGTTCGGCGTTTTCGACGGCGGCCCGGGAGGCTGTGCGGGCACCGGCGGAGCGGATGGCCTCCCGCTGTCCTTCCGGGAAGGCTTCCAGCGGTTCGTAGACGCGCAGGGTGGAGGAGAACGGCAGCCCGGCCTGGCCCCGGTAGAGGTTTCCCGTCATTACAGTCTCCCTTCCTGGGCCCCGGCCGCAGCCATCAGTCCGCCAGTTCCACCAGAACGGGGGCGTGGTCCGAGGCGCCCTTGCCCTTGCGTTCCTCGCGGTCGATCGACGCGCCCGTGACGCGGGCCGCCAACGCGGGGGAGCCAAGGACAAAGTCAATGCGCATCCCCTCCTTTTTGGGGAAGCGCAGCTGGGTGTAATCCCAGTACGTGTACACGCCGGGACCGGGGGTGTACTCGCGTGCCACGTCCTTGAATCCGGCCTCTTCAAACGCGTGGAACGCAGCGCGTTCCGGCGGGCTGACATGGGTGTACTTGTTATTGACGAAAAGGTCGATGTCCCAGACGTCGTCGTCGAACGGCGCAATGTTCCAGTCGCCCATGAGGGCTACCTGAGCTGTCGGGTCGGCGGTCACCAGGCCCTGGGCGTGGGTCTTCAGGGATTCAAGCCACTTGATCTTGTACGGCATGTGTTCGTCGTCCAGGGAGCGGCCGTTGGGCACGTAGAGGCTCCAGACCCGGACGCTGCCGCACGTGGCCGCCATGGCGCGGGCTTCCTGGACGGGGTCCTTGCCTTCTTTCCCGAACGGAGGCTGGTCCAGGAAGGTGCGCTCAACGTCTTCCAGGCCTACCCGGGACGCGATGGCCACGCCGTTCCACTGGTTCACACCGAAGTGGGCCACCTCGTAGCCCATGCGCTCGAAAAGTTCCCAGGGGAAGTTTTCGTCCTTGCATTTGGTCTCCTGGATGGCCAGGACGTCGCAATCGCTGCGCTGCAGCCAAGCCTCCACACGGTCGGCGCGGGCACGGAGGGAGTTCACATTCCAGGTAGCAATCTTCACAGTCCCTAACTTACCGAACTTGTTGCCCGGAGGCGTTGCCGCGGCTGGGCCGGTTCCGGTCAGCCTGTTGGCCCGCGCCCGCAGAAACGGGGCACTATGGCGCGGACACGCCGTCGAATCGCGTCTTGAGGGCCCAGATCCACGTCAAAGTGCCCCCGGACGGTGTGCCGCTACAAATGCCGACGACGGCGGCAGCGTGTGCCACGAGGGTTTTGGGGCAGTCTGGAATTTAGTAGGAAGTCCGAGTATATTCGCTTGCAGAGATGACCTGGATCACATGCGAAGGAGCATTGCATCATGGTGCGCGAACTATCCCATTACGTAGACGGCCAGCGGGTGACGGGGACCTCCGGCCGCTTCAGTGACGTTTTTGACCCCTGCACCGGCCAGGTCCAGGCGCGCCTGCCCCTCGCCAGCGGGGAGGAGGTCCGGAACGTGGTGGCTGCCGCGGAGAAAGCGCAGGTCCAGTGGGGCGCCATGAACCCGCAGCGCCGCGGCCGGATCCTGCTTAAGTTTGTTGACCTCGTCAACGAGAACATGGACGAACTTGCCACGCTGTTGTCCTCCGAGCACGGGAAGACGTTCGCCGATTCCAAGGGCGATATCCAGCGCGGCATTGAAGTGGTGGAGTTCGCGGCGGGCGCCCCGCACCTGCTCAAAGGCGAGTTCTCCGACGACGCCGGTGCAGGCATCGACGTCCACTCGCTGCGCCAGCCACTCGGGGTGGTCGCGGGCATCACCCCGTTCAACTTCCCGGCCATGATCCCCTTGTGGAAGTCCGGTCCGGCCCTCGCCGCCGGCAACGCTTTCATCCTCAAGCCCTCCGAACGGGACCCCTCGGTTCCGCTGCGCCTGGCCGAACTGTTCACCGAGGCCGGGCTGCCGGACGGCGTTTTCAACGTGGTCAACGGGGACAAGGAAGCCGTTGACGCGCTGCTGGAAGATCCCCGCGTGAAGGCGATCGGCTTTGTGGGTTCAACGCCCATCGCCCAGTACATCTACGCCACCGCGGCCGCCCACGGAAAGCGCGCCCAGTGCTTTGGCGGGGCCAAGAACCACATGGTGATCATGCCGGACGCGGATCTGGACATGGCCGCCGATGCCCTGATCGGCGCCGGATTCGGTTCCGCGGGCGAGCGCTGCATGGCCATTTCCGTGGCCGTCCCGGTGGGGGAGAAAACCGCGGACGCACTGGTATCCAAGCTGACGGAGCGCGTGAAGCACCTGCGGGTGGGCCACAGCCTGGACAAGGACTCGGACTTCGGGCCCGTGGTGGCAGCCAGTGCCAAGGAACGGATCGAGGGCTACATCCAGTCCGGCGTGGACGAGGGTGCCACCCTGCTGGCCGACGGGCGCGGCCTCACGGTGGAAGGCTATGACGACGGCTTCTGGGTGGGACCCACGCTCTTCGACCATGTCACCAAGGACATGAAGATCTACCAGGAGGAAATCTTCGGCCCCGTCCTCAGCGTGCTCCGTGCCGCCGATTACGACGAAGCCCTCCGGCTGTGCTCCGAGCACGAATTCGGCAACGGCGTGGCCATCTTCACCCGCGACGGCGACGCCGCCCGGGACTTTGCCAGCCGGGTGGAGGTGGGCATGGTGGGCATCAACGTCCCCATCCCCGTCCCCATCGCCTATTACACGTTTGGCGGCTGGAAAGCGTCCGGTTTCGGCGACCTGAACCAGCATGGCGCCGATGCGTTCCGTTTTTACACCAAGACCAAAACGGTCACCACGCGCTGGCCGTCCGGGATCCGCCAGGGCGCCAGCTTCATCATGCCGGAAGGCAGCTGATGACGGAGGTTCTGTTCGAGAAGCGCGGCCACGTGGGCATCATCACGCTCAACCGGCCCAAGGCCGTCAACGCACTGAACGCCGGCATGGTGGACGCCGTGCTGGCGCAGCTCACTGCCTGGGCAGACGACGACGGCGTGGCCACCGTCCTGGTGCGCGGCGCCGGTGAGCGTGGCCTCTGCGCCGGGGGCGACATTGTGGCGATCTACCGGGACATCCTCGGCGGCGGGACGGAAACTGCTGACTTCTGGCAGAACGAATACCGGCTGAACTCCCTGATTGCCGCCTACCCCAAACCCTATGTGGCCTTTATGGACGGACTGGTGCTCGGCGGCGGCGTGGGAATCTCCGCACACGGCTCCGTGCGGGTGGTCACCGAACGGACCCGGACGGGAATGCCGGAGACCACCATCGGGTTTGTGCCCGACGTCGGCGGGACCTGGCTGCTGGCGAGGTCACCTGGAGAGACCGGCACCCATGCCGCGCTGACAGGAGCCCACCTGACCGGGGCGGATGCGCTGTTCCTGGGCCTCGCGGACCACTTTGTCCCGTCGGGGAGCCTGCCGGAGCTGGCGGCCGCGCTCGAACACGAAAGTGCGGAAGCCGCCGTCGTACGTTTTGCCCGGAATCCGCCGCCCTCGGGGCTGGAGGTGCAGCGGGACTGGATCGATGCGGCCTACGCCAGTGACGACGTGGAGGACATTGTCCGGCGGCTGCAGACGCTGGATGAGGCCTCGGGCGGCGCGTCTGCGGCCGAAGCGGCCGAGGCCGCCGACACCATCGAAGCGAAGTCGCCTACGGCTGTGAAGGTGGCCTTGGAGTCCCTCCGCCGGGCCAAAGGACTGACGTTGGACGAGGCACTGGCGCAGGAATACCGCGTGGGGCTTCGGTTCCTGGTTGCGCCCGACTTCCGCGAAGGGATCCGGGCGCAGGTGGTGGACAAGGACCGCGATCCGCAATGGAAGCCGGCCACGCTGCACGAGGTGCACGCGGCAGACGTAGAACGGTTCTTCGCGCCGCTGGGGGACCGGGAACTCAACCTGCACACAAAGGAGCCGGACAATGCCTGAACAAACCACCGTCGCTTTCCTGGGCCTGGGCCACATGGGCGGGCCCATGGCAGTGAACCTGGTCCGTGCCGGCTACACCGTGGCGGGCTTCGACGTGGTCCCCGCCGCGCTGGACGCCGCCCAAACGCACGGCGTCCCCACGGTGGCCAGTCCGCTGGACGCCATCGCCGGTGCCGACGTGGTGCTGACCATGTTCCCCAGCGGACAGCACGTGCTGGACGCCTACCGCGGCGCGGAGGGACAGCCGGGCCTGTTGGCCGAGGCGAAGCCGGGGACCATGTTCCTGGACTGCTCCACCATCAACGTTGACGAGGCACGCGAAGCCTCCGCGCTCGCCATTGCCGCCGGCCACCGTGCCGTGGATGCCCCGGTCTCCGGCGGTGTAGTGGGTGCGGAAGCCGGCACGCTGACCTTTATGGTGGGCGGCGAAACGGAGGACTTCGAGGCAGTCCGGCCCCTGCTCGAGGTGATGGGAAAACGGGTGGTCCACTGCGGCGGGCACGGTGGCGGCCAGGCCGCCAAGATCTGCAACAACCTCATCCTGGGGGTCTCCATGATCGCGGTCAGCGAAGCCTTTGTGCTGGGCGAGAAGCTGGGATTGACGCACCAGGCGCTGTTCGACGTCGCCTCCAACGCCTCCGGGCAATGCTGGGCCCTGACCACCAACTGCCCCGTGCCCGGACCGGTCCCCACCAGCCCCGCCAACCGCGACTACCAGCCGGGCTTCGCCGGGGCGCTGATGGCGAAGGACCTGCGGCTCGCGCTGAATGCGCTGGATAGTACCGGGGTGGCCGCCCGGCTGGGACCGCTCGCCTCGGAAATCTACGATACGTTTGCCGCTGAAGGCGGAGCCGGCCGGGACTTCTCCGGAATCATCACCGATATCCGCGACAAATCGCAGCACTAGCACCATCTGCAGCACTGGCAACACTCGAAAACCATCTGCAGCACTGGCAACTCTGCAGCACGAGCAACACGCGAAAACAGCTGAAAGGTCAGGCATGACGGAGTACACGAACATCCTTGTGGAACAGCGCGGCCGGGTAGGGCTGGTCACGCTCAACCGGCCGGAGGCGCTCAACGCCCTGGACAAAGCCACCATGGACCAGCTCGTGGCAGCCTTCACCGCCATGGACGCCGACCCCGGCGTGGGCGCGGTGGTGATCACCGGCTCGACCAAGGCGTTCGCCGCGGGTGCCGACATCAAGGAGATGGCCTCGCAGGGCTACATGGACATGTACGCCGCAGACTGGTTCCGGGGCTGGGAGGACTTCACCCGGCTGCGGATCCCGGTCATCGCGGCCGTGTCCGGTTTCGCCCTGGGCGGCGGCTGCGAGCTGGCCATGATGTGCGATTTCATCATCGCCGGGGACAACGCCAAGTTCGGCCAGCCGGAGATCAACCTCGGGGTGCTGCCGGGCATGGGCGGTTCGCAGCGGCTCACGCGCGCCGTGGGCAAAGCCAAGGCCATGGACATGATCCTCACCGGGCGTTTCATCGGTGCCGAGGAGGCTGAACGCTCCGGACTCGTCTCGCGCGTGGTGCCCGCGGAGAATGTGGTGGAGGAGGCGCTCAAAGCCGCGGAGGTCATCGCGTCCAAGTCCAAGCCCGTGGCCATGCTTGCGAAGGAAGCCGTCAACGCGGCCTTTGAGACGGGACTCGCCCAGGGTGTCCTCTTCGAACGCCGGATCTTCCACTCCCTCTTTGCCAGCGAGGACCAGAAGGAAGGCATGGCCGCCTTTACGGAAAAACGGCAGCCCGAGTTCACCCACCGCTGACCGGTAATTACCGGGCAACCGACAGGGCTTCCCGGTGGGCGGCAACGTCTGCGGCCAGTTCCTCGGCCATCAGATGGTTGTTGATCACGACGGCGGTCCACGCACCAGCCGCCGCCGAGGCCAGGACCTGCGCACGCATGTCCGTCACGTTGCCCGCCGCCCACACCCCGGGGACCGCGGTGGCGCCGTCGGCATCGGTCTCCAGGAAGTCCCCGATCCCCATGGGATGGGGTGCCGGCTCGATGCCAAGTCCGGCGAAGGCGCCCAGCCGTGCGCGCACCTGGGGTCCCACCACCACCGCGTCCACGGCGATCTCGGGTCCGCCGGCCAAGGCGACACCGCGCAGGACGTCCTGCTCCACCCGCAATGATTCAACGGCGCCCGCCACCACCCTGATGCCCCGGGCGGCCAGCTGCTCCAGCTCGTCGTCGGTGGGCAGGGTCAGGTCGTTCAGGAACAGGGTGATGTTGCCGCTCCACTGCCGGAAGAGCAGGGCCTGGTGCACGGACCAAGGCCCGTTGCCCAGGATGCCGATGGCCTGATCCTGCACCTCCCAGCCGTGGCAGAACGGGCAGTGCAGCACGTCCCTGCCCCAGCGCTCGCGGAGCCCGGCAATCCCCGGCAATTCGTCCACCAGCCCGGTGGTGATCAGCAGGCGGCGCCCTCGGATCACGGTGCCGCCCGCGAGGGTCACGGAAAAACCGTCGGCCGCATTGCCCGCAGCGGCAACAGCCTCGCCCTCCACTATCCGTGCGCCGTAGTGCTCGGCTTCGGCACGTCCGATCCTCAGGAGTTCGGCGGGGCTGACACCATCGCGGGACAGGAATCCGTGGACCCCCTGGGCGGGGGCGTTGCGGGGTTCGCCGCTATCAACCACCACCACGGAACGGCGCGACCGGCCCAACATTTGCGCGGCGCTCAGGCCGGTGGCCCCTCCACCGATGATCAGGACGTCGCAGGTGCTTTCATTGTGTGTTCTCATGCCTCCATGCTCCGCGGCACCTGCTCAGGGTGGCAAGGAAAGTTGCTGGAATGGCAAACTGGGCCAATGGATGAAGAATTCGACGACGTGCTGGCAGCGGTGGGGCCGCGGCTCAGGGCCCTCCGCCTCAACAGCAACACCACCCTGGCGGCCCTCGCCGAGGCCACCGGGATTTCGGTCAGCACACTCTCACGGCTGGAATCCGGGCAGCGTCGCCCCAACCTGGAGTTGCTGCTGCCGCTGGCCAAAGCGCACCGGGTCCCGCTGGACGAACTCGTCGGGGCTCCCGCCACGGGCGATCCCCGCCTGCACCTGCGCCCCATGGTCCGGCACGGCATGACCATCATCCCGCTGACGAGGCGGCCCGGCGGGATCCAGGCCTACAAGCACATCCTGCCCGCCGGCACGCTTGACCAGCCGGACCCCCAGGTCCATGAGGGGTACGAATGGCTGTATGTGCTCAACGGCAAACTCAGGATGGTCCTGGGCGGCCAGGACCTGGTGATGGGACCCGGCGAGGCAGCCGAATTTGATACCCGGGTACCCCACTGGTTCGGCCGCGCGGACACCGAGGCGGTGGAGTTCCTCAGCCTCTTTGGAACCCAGGGCGAACGCATGCACGTGAGAGCCAAGCCGCGCTCCGAGACCCGTTGGGCTGCCAAACGCTAAGGGACGCCGCTAGTCCGCAAAGTCCCCGGCGTTCCGGCGGAAAGTACCCAGGATGCGGATCAGCTGGTCAACATCGGCTGCGTCGAACCCCGACTGGCCAAACACCTCGGTGTTGAGTACCGCCGTCGCCCGTTTGGCAACGATCCGCCCCTCCGCGGTGAGCTCGATCAGGGTGGTGCGGCCGTCCGTGGGATGCGGCGAACGGGTCACCAGTCCCGAGCCTTCCAAACGGTCGACGGCGTTCGTCACCGAGGTGGGATGGACCTGGAGCAGGGCGCTCGCCTTGTTCATGGGCAGCGCACCGCTGCGGGCGAAGCTGAGGAGCGCGAGCAGTTCGTAGCGGGCGAAGGTCAGCCCGAACGGTTTCAGGGCACCCTCGATCCGGGCCAGCAGGATCTGCTGCGTGCGCATGATCGCGGTGATCGCGGCCATGGGGGCGGCGACATCGGCCCAGCCGTGCTCCTCCCAGTTCCGTTGGGCGTCCGCGATGGGGTCCCGGGGCAGTGGCGCAGCCATCCTCAGCCCTTCAGCCCCGGAAAATCCGCCTCGGAGTACTCCACACCGAAGCCGTCCGGGTGCGCGCCCCCGCCATGCCGGAGCACCTCATTGTGCCGCAGCTCCACACGGCGGATTTTGCCCGAGATGGTCTTGGGCAGCGCCGCAAATTCCAGCCGCCGGATCCGCTTGAACGGCGCCAGGTGTTCGCGGCAGTACCGCAGGATGTCCTCGGCCAGCTCCGGCCCCGGCTCCAGCCCGGACACCAGCACAACATAGGCCTTGGGGACCGAAAGCTTGACCGCATCCGGCGACGGAACCACTGCCGCCTCGGCCACGGCCGGGTGTTCCAGCAGCACGCTCTCCAGTTCGAACGGGGAGAGCCGGTAGTCGGAGGATTTGAAGACGTCGTCGTCGCGGCCCACGTAGGTGATGACACCGTGTTTGTCCCGGCTGGCCATGTCGCCCGTGTGGTAATAGCCGCCGCGGAACGCCTCGGCGGTCCGTTCCGCGTCCCCGTAGTAGCCCTTCATCAGCCCCACCGGCCGGGGGTCCAGGCGGAGGCACAGCTCGCCGTCTTCGGCTTCTTCCCCCGTGTTCGGATCCACCAGCACAACGTCGTAGCCGGGAAGCGGCCGCCCCATGGCGCCGATGGTGACCGGCTGGCTGGGCGTGTTGGCCACCTGGACGGTGGTTTCGGTCTGGCCGAAACCGTCCCTGATGGTCTGGCCCCAGGCGCGCTGGACCTGTTCGATCACTTCGGCGTTCAGCGGTTCGCCCGCGGAGACCACCTTGGTGGGCGGGGTCTTCAGCACTTTCAGGTCCGCCTGGATCAGCATCCGCCAGACCGTGGGCGGGGCGCAGAAGCTGGTGACGCGCTCGCGGTCCATCTGCTCCATTAGGGCACGGGCGTCGAACCGTTCGTAGTTGTAGACAAATACGCACGCCTCCGCGATCCACGGGGCGAAGAAATTGGACCACGCGTGTTTGCCCCAGCCCGGCGATGCCACGTTCAGGTGCACGTCGCCGGGTTCCAGGCCGATCCAGTACATCGTGGAGAGGTGCCCCACGGGGTACGACGTGTGGGTGTGCTCCACCAGCTTCGCCTTCGACGTGGTTCCGGAGGTGAAATACAGCAGCAGCGTCTCGTCCGCGTGGGTGGGGGCGTCGGCTGTGAAGGTGACTGCCGCCGTCGTCGAATCCCTGTACTGGAGGGCATCCGCGGTGGCCGTTGTTGTTGCGGCGGTGCCGATCCCGCCGATTTCGATCAGGCGGTAATTGCCGGGGACGCCGGCAAACTTACCGATGTTGGAACGTCCGACGGCGGCCCAGCCCGCCTCGCCGCGCTCCACGCGTTCGGCCAGGTCCTCCGGACCCATCAGGGTGGTGGTGGGGATCAGGACAATGCCCAGCTTGATGCCGGCCAGCATCAGCTCCCAGAGCTCCACCTGGTTGCCCAGCATAACGATCATGCGGTCCCCGCGGCGCATGCCCTGGCTTCTCAGCCAGTTGGCCACCTGGTTGGAACGGGCGGCCAGGTCCGCGAAACTCCGGCGGGTAGCCGACCCGTCCTGCTCCACGATGACCAGGGCCGGATTGCCGGCCTTCTCAGGATCGGCGGCGATCTGATCGAACCAGTCGAGGGCAAAGTTGAATTCCGTGAAGCGCGGCCACACGAACTCGCGCCTGGCCTGGTGGTAGTCGGAATGCAGGGTCAGCAGGCGGTCGCGTGCCTCGCGGAAGTCATCGGTGACTGACATGGGGGACACCTTTCGTCCAGTGATGCGCATCACTAAGAATCCATCCCTGTGCAATATACTAGGACATCCAAGGGTTTGGAAGACCGAAGGGATATGAAGCGTGCAGCCACAAGGACGTGAGCGTGTTGTGACCGAAGCCCCGCCCTTTCCAGAGGCAGACCTGATGCACATCGTGGACCTCCTGCCCGCGGCGGAGCGCGAGCGCTACCTGGAGATCCGGGCGTTCCTGCAGTCCACCGTGCGGCAGGCCTCCATTGACTACTGGAACCGCGAGGAATTCCCGTTCGGGCTGCTGGCGGAGATGGGCAAGCACGGGCTTGGCACCTTGCAGACGGACGGCACGTCCAAGCTCTTCAAGGGCCTGATGTACGTCGAAGTGGCCAGGGCGGACGTTTCACTGTCGGCACTCGTGGGGATCCACAACGAACTGATCGTGGGGATGATCGACGCCCTCGGTTCCGAGGAACAGAAGCAGCGGTGGCTGCCTGGCCTGAAGAACTTTACCCAGCTGGGCGCCTTCGCCCTGACCGAACCGGAACACGGCTCGGACATCGCCGGCGGGCTGGAAACATCCGCGCGGCTGGAGGGCGGCGAGTGGGTGATCAACGGCGCGAAGCGCTGGATCGGCTCCGGGACCATCGCGGACTTTGCCCTGGTGTGGGCGCGCGACGCTGCGGACGGGCACATCAAGGGCTTCATTGTGGAGACAGACCGCGCTGGCTACCGGGCCACCAAGATTGCCAACAAGATCGGCCTGCGGATCATGCAGAACGCGGACATTGTGCTGGACAACGTCAGGATTCCGGCGTCCAACATGCTGCCGGGCGCCACGGACTTCTCCAAAGCCAACGATCTCCTGCGGGATTCGCGCGCCTGGGTTGGCTGGCAAGGTGCCGGGATCCAGCTGGCCGCCTTCGACGTCGCCCGTTCCTACTCCCTGGAACGCAAGCAATTCGGCAAGGAACTGGCATGCTTCCAGCTGGTCCAGCAGCAACTGGCGGAGATCCTGGGCAACGCCTCCGCGTCACTGGCGTTGATGGCCCAGCTCGCCCGGATCCAGACGGACGGCAAGCTGGAGATGGCACAGGCGGCCATGGCAAAGTCCACGTGCACCCGGCTGGCCCGCGCGTCGGTGGCGATGGGACGGTCGCTGCTGGGCGGCAACGGGATCAGCTCGGACTTTGAAATGGGCAAGCTGTTTGGTGATGCCGAAATCCTCTATACCTATGAGGGCAGCTACGAAATCAATTCGCTGATTGTTGGCCGGGCCGTTACCGGAAAATCGGCCTTCGTCTAGCAATTCACCGGAAAGAATTTAAGAAAAAACTGCCCTGGCCATGCTTTGCAGCACGGTCAGGGCAGTTGATCAGAACCTTAGAGCGGGCGAATATTCTCTGCCTGCGGGCCCTTGGGGCCCTGGGTCACATCGAATTCGACTTTCTGGTTCTCATCCAGCGAGCGGTAGCCGCTGCTGGCGATTGCGGAATAGTGCGCGAAAACATCGGCGGATCCGTCGTCCGGAGCGATGAAACCAAAGCCCTTTTCAGCGTTGAACCATTTAACTGTGCCTGTTGCCATTGCTAACTTCCTTTGTAACCCTTTTCTGGTCCTGCTCGGACGGCAGGCAGACGCGGAGTCTGTAGTCCGCTGTCTCAAACCTAGGGGCTGCGCGGTGGGCGTGCAATAGCTGCAGTCATCAAGTGTCACCGCTGTTACAGAAGTGGTACACGGGAATTGACCGCTGCGGGCTAGCGCATGCCCTCCCGGCGGATGGCCGTGGCGATCGCCGCGGCGCGGGTCTCCACCCCGAGCTTGGCGTAGATATGCGCCAGATGGGTCTTGACGGTGGCCTCGGAGATGAAGAGCCGCTGGCCTAGTTCCCGGTTGCTGAGCCCCTCGGTCAGGAGGCTCAGCAGCTCCGCCTCCCGGGGCGTCAGGACCTCGTCGGGATTGCGCAGCTGCTGGAAGAGCCGGGAGGCCACGGGGGCGCTCATGACGCTCTTCCCTTGCACGGCACCGCGGATGGCGGCGAAGATTTCGTCCGGGGCGGCGTCCTTGAGGAGGTAGCCCATGGCGCCGGCGTCGACCGCCCGGACGATGTCCGCGTCGGAATCGTATGTGGTGAACACCAGGATGGCCTGCCGGCGGTTGCGTTGCCGCAGCTGCCTGATGGCCTCGATCCCGTCCATTCCGGCGCCCATGGCCAGGTCCATCACCACCACGGCAGGGGAGTGGTGTTCCACCAGCCCCAGCGCTTCCTCGCCGGAGGCGGCCTCGGCCACCACGTCAAAGTCAGGCTGCGTACCCAGCAGCGCCTTCAGTCCGCTCCGGACCACCAGGTGGTCGTCCACCAGGAGGACAGTGATGGTAGTCATGCGTCCTCCGCTGTCATCTGCTGGCCAGGTGGCGCTGACTGCGCCCGGGCCGGCACCTGTGCGGCCACGATGGTCCCTTCGCCGGGGGAACTTTCCACCGAGAATACCCCGCCCAGCTGCTCCACCCGCTGGCGCATGGCCCGCAGCCCGTAGCCTCCGGCGTCCGACGGCGGTGCTGCCGCCGACGGGTCAAAGCCCGTCCCGTCGTCGTAGATGTCCAGGGTGACGGAGCCGGGAAGGAACCCCAGCGTCAGGGTTGTGGTGGCGGCGTTTGCGTGCTGCTGGATGTTCGCGGCCGCGCTCTGGACCACCCGCAGCAGGGCGTGCCGGACGTCCGCCGGGACGTCCCTCGGTTCGCCGGTGACCAGGAGCCGGGCGTGCGGGACGTACTGGGCGGCCGCCTGGTGCAGGGCTTCGGGAAGCGGCGATGCGTCGAGGCCCGGGGAGGCGAGCTCGTGGACCAGATTGCGCGTCTCGGAGAGATTCCGGCGCAGCAGTTCCGTAGCCTGGTTGAGCTCCTGGCGCGATGCCTGGCCTGGCCACGAACGGTCAGCGGCCTCCAGGAGCAGCAGGCTGCTGGCCAGGCCCTGCGTCACGGTGTCGTGGATCTCCCGCGATACGCGCTCGCGTTCGGCGATGGTGCCGGCCAGGCGCTCGCCGGCCGCCAGCTGCCCGTGTGCCAGCGATACCTCCGCATGGAGACGACGCTGCTCCGCGGCGTCGTGCTCGATCCGGTCATAGATCAGTGTCAGCATCACGCCGACGGCGAGCGGCCCCAGCAGCATCGCCAGGTCCGTCCCGTCGCTGAGCCGGAACAGCCCGACGGCGGTGGCGGCCGCCGTCGCGCTTGCCGCCACGTAACCCACGACGCCCCTAAAGGCTGTCCGGCACAGGAAGAGGATCGCAAAGGAACACCAGGCGAAGCTGGGTGCGGCGATGACCAGTGCTGCCCAGACGGCCACAAACACGAGCATCCAGACCGCCCAAGGGCGTCTCTGCCGGGCCAGTACGGCGATGACGGCGTAGAGCGCGCACACCGTTCCAGCCAGGCCGAGGACCAGCAGGTTGTCCTGCAGGCTGTGCCGCATGGCATAGCGGATGGCCGAAGCGACGAGCAGGACAGCGAAGCCAAGGTGGACGGCGGTGTCGATCCGGCCGAACCGGCCAGGGGCGCCGGCCGGTCCACGAGGCTGGGCGCGTCCGGTGGTCGGCGGGGATCCGTCGGTCAGGGTTTTACGGGGAGCGGCTGGGGAGGGCATGGGGTCCGGTTCAGGTCAGGGGCGTTCTATCCCATGCTATTGCCCGCGCCGTTGCTGGTCTCTCCGCCTTTTGGCTGATGCTGCTGGCCATCCGGGGGAGCGGGGCGCAGACAAAGGCCCGATGTCTGTTCCGGCGGGTCCGGACAGGATGGATGGAGCCGATGCCCGTTCCAATGGATTCCGCCAACCTGAGTCCAGCAACGTGCGTCCAGCAACGTGAGTCCATCAACCCAAGGAGAAACACCGTGAAGAAGTCCAACAAGATTGCCGCCGCCGTTGCTGCCGCAGGAGCTTTGCTGCTGACGGGAGGGCTGACCGCTGCAGCCAACGCCGGGACCAGCCAGGTGGCCGCTCCCACCGTGGTACCCGCCGTCGATATCCCGCAGGCGCCGGAGACCGTGGTGGCGCAGAACCGCATCACCGTGGGCGCCTCCTCAGACGCCGTCAGCGCAGCCCTTGCGAAATGCCAGGCTGACAAGCTGCCGTTCGTCACGGTGGCGCTGGTGGACAGGTTCGGCACCGTCCAGGCGCTCCTGCGCGGGGACAACGCCGCCGAGCACACGATCGAAGCAGCCCAGCAGAAGGCCTACACCGCGGCCGCGTTCGGTGCACCAACGAGCGAGCTGGCCAAGCGCGTCAACGGCAACGGGCCCAGCATCGCGGACCTCCCCGGCACCCTGTTCCTGCCCGGCGGCGTCCCGCTCAAGGTCAATGGTGTGTCCGTGGCAGGCATCGGCGTGGGCGGTGCCCCCGACGGCAACCTGGACGAGGCTTGCGCCACCGCCGGCGCCGAGGCCATCGCCGCTGCAGCTGCCGGCTCAGGCAAGTAGGCTCGGCTCCATGAGGCGGTTCAGGACCTGGCGGTTTACGACTCGGCGGTTTAGGACCTTGCGGTTCAGGACCGGGCGCCGGGTACTCCGTTCAGCGGCGGTACTCGCGCTCGCGGGCGGCGTGGCAGTGTGCCTGGCCGCCTGCCAGACGGGTCCCGGTGAGCCGCCGCGGGTGGAGTCGCCGCCGTCGTCCGCCCTGGAAAGTCCGGAGCCCCCGCTTCCGGCCACTTCCACGCCGTCCGCATCACCGTCTGCCCCCAACAAGGCTCCCACCACGCCGCCAGCCTTGTCGGCCGAAGCCCAGGCCCAGCTGGACCAGGAGCTGATCACCGCCGCCAAGGCCAACAACGTGGCGCTGGTGGGTGAACTCATTGGCCGCGGCGGCGACGTGAACGCCAAGGACGCCATCCAGGATTCCGCGTTCCTCTATGCCGGAGCCGAGGGTTTCAACGAGGTTCTCCGGCTGACGCTGGCGGCCGGCGCGGACGTTGCCAGCACCAACCGGTATGGCGGGACCGCGCTGATTCCCGCAAGCGAGCACGGCCACGTGGAGACGGTCCGCATCCTCCTCGCCGCCGGCGTGCCCGTAAACCACGTGAACAACCTGGGCTGGACCGCGATGCAGGAGTCCATCCTGCTCAACGACGGCGGGCCCAGGCAGCAGGAGGTTGTGCGCCAGCTTCTGGACGCCGGTGGAGACCCCAACATCCGCGATCCTCAAGGCCGCACGGCGCTGGAGAATGCGGAGCGGCTGGGCTTCGGCGAGATCGCTGCCCTGATCCGTGCCCACGGTTAGCCGCCGGTAAATCCAACGCGGGGTCAGATTTGGCCCGATAATCTGACCCGCAAGGGCATAGTGTGACCCCGTGTTGGTTGTTAGACGGCTTCCAGGACGCTGACGTAATTGGCGATGCCCACACCGCCCATGTTCTGGACGGCGGCGCGGCGGGGGTTGGCGAGCTGCATGTCGCCGGCGGTGCCGGTGAGCTGCATGGCGGCGATGACGTGCTGGGACACGCCGGTGGCGCCGACGGGGTGGCCTTTGGCCTTGAGTCCTCCGGAGGCGTTGATGGGCAGCTTCCCGTCCTTGAAGACCCAGCCTTCCTGCACAGCGCGGGCGCCCTGGCCAGGTTCGGTCAGGCCCATGGCCTCGTACATCAGCAGTTCGGCGATGGTGAAGCAGTCGTGGACCTCAGCGAAGTCCAGGTCTTCAAGGCCGACGCCGGCCATCCCCAAGGCGCGCTGCCAGGACACCCGGGTGGCGGCGAAGGTGGTGGGGTCCCGCCGTTCGGCCGGGAAAAAGTCGTTCGCGTGGCCAAAACCCGCCAGCCTTACCGGCGCAGCGGCTCCGCCGGTAGGCGAGACGGACAGCACGACGGCGGCGGCGCCGTCGGACACGGGGGAGCAGTCCGTGCGACGCAGTGGGTCAGCCACCATGGGGTTCTTGTCCGAGATGGTGCGGCAGAACTCCTCGCCGAGGTCCTTGCGGAGCTGGGCGTAGGGGTTGTCCACACCGTTGCGGTGGTTCTTGGCCGCTATGGAGCCCAGCACGTCGCCCAGCTTTCCGTCGCCGCGTCCGTAGCGCTTGTCGTAGTGCTTGGCGACGTCCGCGAACAGGCCCGTGAAGCCGGTGGTGGAGGTCTGCCCGGCCATGTCGTAGTCGGCACCCAGCAGGGCGGCTCCTACGACGTCGGCGCCAGCGTGGGTCATCTTCTCGGCGCCGATCACCAGCACGGTCTTCGCCGTCCCGGCCAGCAGCGACTTGGTGCCCTGCTGGAACGCGGCCGAACCGGAGGCACAGGCGTTCTCCACCCGCGTGGCGGCGACGTTGGCCAGCTGGTCCGAGACCTGCAATGCCAGCGAGGACGGGAACGCCAGCGGCATCATGCCGGAGTTGAACTGGCCCAGGTAGATCTCGTCGATCTGGCCGGGCTCGATCCCGGCGTTGGTGATGGCCTCGGTGGCCACCTGGACGATCAGGGACTCGAGGGTCTCGTCGGTGAGTTTGCCGAACCGGCTGTGGCCCCATCCGGTGAGCAGGACATCCTTGCCGAACTGTTCCTTGAGGCTCATGCCGTGGCTCCTTCCAGGGTTGCTTCGTTCAGGGTTGGTTCGTTCAGTGCTGCTTCCAGGGCGACGGTGAATGTGGCGTCGGTTTTTTCGCGGATTTCCTCCTCGGTGACCCCCGGCGCAAGGCGGGTCAGCGTGAGCTGCCGCCCGCCGTCGTCGTCCGCTTCTTGTTCGGTCTTCACGATGTCGAAAACTGCGAGGTCGCTGATGATCCGGTCAACGCAGCGCAGTCCGGTGAGAGGCAGGGTGCATTCGGTGACGATCTTCGCTGTGCCGTCCTTGGCGTTGTGCTCGGTCAGGACCACCACGCGAGGGGTGCCGGCCACGAGGTCCATGGCGCCGCCCATGCCCTTGACCATTTTGCCGGGGATGGTCCAGTTGGCGAGGTCGCCGTTGCCGGAGACCTGCATGGCGCCCAGGATTGCCACCTTGACGTGCCCGCCGCGGATCATGCCGAAGGACGTGGCGGAGTCGAAGATGCTGCCGCCGGGAAGCACGGTGACGGTCTGCTTGCCGGCGTTGATGAGGTCAGCGTCCTCTTCGCCCTCATAGGGGAACGGACCCATGCCGAGCAGTCCGTTTTCGCTCTGCAGGACCACGCGGACGCCGTCGGGCAGGTTGTTGGCGACCAGCGTGGGGATGCCGATGCCCAGGTTCACGTAGTCGCCGTCGTTCAGTTCCTCGGCCGCGATGGCAGCCATTTCGTCCCTGGTCCAGGCCATGGGGTTCTCCTTGGGGTCAAAGTTTTGGGGGCTTAAGTGTTCGTTCGCGCTGTGGGCTGGGGCGGCGGGTCAGGCGGACACAGGTGTTGAGGCGGGGACTGCTGCCGTTTCCCGGGAGCGGACGGTGCGCTGTTCAATATCCTTGAACCGGCCGCGCGCCTGAACCAGGTGCTGGACGTATACGCCCGGGGTGACGATGTGGTTGGGATCCAGTGCGCCGGGCTCCACGATGACTTCCGCTTCGGCGATGGTCACCAGGCCGGCGGTGGCCACGACGGGGTTGAAGTTCCGGGCCGTGTAGCGGTAGATCAGGTTCCCGTCCGTGTCAGCGGTGTGCGCGTGGACCAGTGCGATGTCGGCGCGGATGGCGCGCTCCTGGACGTACGTTTCGCTGTCGAACTCTGCGAGCGGTTTGCCTTCGGCCACCAGCGTTCCCACACCGGTCTTGGTGTAGAAGGCGGGGATGCCTGCGCCGCCGGCACGGAGGCGCTCGGCCAGGGTGCCCTGCGGGGTGAACTCCACCTCAAGCAGGCCCGCGAGGTACTGCTCGGCGAAGAGTTTATTCTCGCCGACATACGAGGCGATCACCTTGCGGACCAGGCCGGCTTCGATCAGCACACCCAGGCCTTTCCCGTCCACGCCCATGTTGTTGGACACAACGGTCAGGTCGCGCACACCGGAATCACGCACGGCCTCGATGAGGTCCGCCGGGATGCCGCTCAGGCCGAAGCCGCCGACGGCGAGCGTCATGCCGTCCTGGAGCGTTTCCGCCAGGGCCGCGGCGGCGTTGGATTTCAGTTTGGACATTCCGTCTCCTCGTCATCGAGCGTGCAGAGCCATTCGGGTTATCCACTTTGTGGACGTAGGGCTTGAAGAAGGAGCCTAGGGCGCTCGCGAAAGCTGGTCAACGTTGCAATCCGCCTAGTAGGGAAGATATTTCACAGCGTGGACGGTAGGCTTTGCGGTGTCCACATTGTGGAGGATTTTTTGAGAGTTGGAGAGCCGTATGACAAATCCAGTCCAAGGGGCGCAGGTAGTGGGCCGCGTGGCGTCACTGCTGCGGCTGGTCGGCCGGAAGCCGGAGGGCAGCTCGATTTCCGGCCTGGTCCGGGAATCGGGGCTGACCCGTCCCACCGTCCACCGGCTCCTGGCCTCCCTTGCCGCGGAGGGCCTCCTGGACCACGATGCCCGCAGCGGAAACTGGATCCTGGGTCCTGAGATTTTCCTGCTGGGATCAGTGGCAGCGGCCCGCTTCCCGTTTGAAGACCTGGCCCGGCCAAGTCTGCGCCGCCTGGCGGACGAGACCGGGGAGAGCGCGTTCTATTCCATCCGCAGGGGCCAGGAGACGGTCTGCGTGCTGCGGGAAGAGGGCAGCTTCCCGGTACGCTCCTTCGTGCTGCACGAGGGAGTCCGCTTTCCACTGGGAGTGGCCTCGGCCGGGACCGCCATCATGGCGTTCCTCCCGGACGAGGAACAGGAGGCCATCCTTTCCGGCTGGGACCAGCACGCCGGCAGCTTCGCGGCAGGCCACAGCATGGACGTGGTCCGCCGGAATCTGGAACGGACCCGGCTACATGGCTTTGCAGTGAATCCCGGCCTGGTGCTTGAGGGCAGCTGGGGAATGGGGGCCGCCGTGTTCGATCAGCTGGGCAGGCCGGTCGGCGCGCTTTCACTCACCGGCATCGAGCCCCGGTTCCGGCCGGAACGGCAGGAGTTCCTCGGCAAGCTGCTGATGGAGGAAGCCCACCGGATCACGTCGCTGCTGGCCCGTTCGCCGGGCGCCGTCTGACCTGCTCGGCGGCGTGTGGCTGACCCGTTGTGGGGCACTTTGACACGGACACGCCGTATTCCGGGCGGGATCGGTCCAGGCAGGGTTCAAAGTGCCCCGGTTCGGCTGACAGCCCGACCCGGCGTACCTCGGCTGCCGCTTATTTCCACCACGTATCGAAGATGGTGACCGGTACAGTGCGCTTGTGGCGTGTGCGGAGGTACTTCTCTTCGATCAGCTCGGCGGCCGCTTCGGGGATCTCCCGGCCTTCGAGGTAATCATCGATCTGGTCGTACGTGATTCCCAGTTCGTCCTCGTCGGTGCGTCCGGGCCTGCCGTCCAGGAGGTCGGCGGTGGGTACTTTTTCCCAGACCCGGGCTGGGGCGCCCAGTTCGGCCAGCAGTTCACGGTTCTGGCGTTTGTTGAGGCCGAACAGGGGCAGGATGTCCGCGCCGCCGTCGCCGTATTTGGTGAAGAACCCGGTGACGGACTCTGCGCCGTGGTCGGTGCCGATCACCAGGTAGTTGTGCTCGCCGGCCAGCGCGTACTGCGCGATCATGCGCGTGCGGGCCTTGGTGTTGCCCTTGTGGAAATCGGAGATCCCGTTCCCCACCGTCTTCTCGAACTCGTCCTCGAAGCCATCCACGGCGGCGGAGATGTTGAAGGTCCATTCCGTCTTGGCCTGGATGAAGTCCAGGGCGGCCTGGGCGTCGTCCTCGTCATGCTGGACGCCGTACGGAAGGCGGACGGCGACGAAGTTGGCCTCCACGCCTTCTGCCTCAAGTTCCTCCACGGCCAGCTGGGCCAGCCTGCCGGCGAGCGAGGAGTCCAGCCCGCCCGAGATCCCCAGGACAAAGCCCTTGGTATGGGTTGCCCGGAGGTAATCCTTCAGGAAATCCACCCGCTTGCGCACCTCCCCGAGGGGGTCGATCCGGGGCTGCACGCCCATTTCTTCGATGATGGTGGCCTGGAGTTCGCGCATGTGATCCAGCCTAGTCAGCCCTGTCAACAACGCTCAACTGTGTCCACCCGAACCACCCACGTGTCCAGCCGCGAACGGACACTTGGGACCCGGCGTGAACGGACAATTGAGTACTCAGCGCGAACGGACACTTGGGGCCCCGGACCTACAGCGTTCCCGGTGCCGCTCCGGTTGAACCGCGGACCGTGAGATGCGTAGGCATCAGCGAACGGCTGCGGCTGCCACCGCCCGCCAGCGGGTTGAGTTGGGCCAGGAGCATGGACACGGCCACCCGGCCGGCCTGTTCGATCGGCGATGTCATGGTGGTCAGCGGGGGATTGCAGAAGTCCGCGCCGAAGATGTCGTCGCAGCCCACCACGCTGATGTCCTCCGGGACCCGGATGCCGCGTTCGCGCAGTCGCTGGAGCATACCGATGGCGATGAGGTCGTTGAAGGCAATGCACGCGGTGACGCCGGAGTGTACGGCCGCATCTGCCGCGGCGGCACCTGATTGTGTCTTGGGGGCGAACGGGCCCAGCCTGCGCACCTCCACGCCGCGGTCCTCCGCGGCAGCCGACAGCGCATTCCATCGAAGAGTGCTGGATTGAGACGTGAGGGGGCCGGCCATGTAGGCGATGCGGGTGTGGCCGAGGGAAATCAGGTGGTCCAGCGCCTGGCTGGTGGCGGACGGCGTGTCAATCACGACGGCGGGAACGCCGGCTACGTCGCGGTTGATGGTCACCGTGGGAATCTTGGCGGCCGCGGCCAACAGCGCCTCGTCGCTGAGCCTGGACGCGGCGACGATGATGCCGTCAGCGCTCTTGCGCAGCTGCTCCATGGTGGAGGCCTCCACCTCGTCGGACTCTTCCGTGTCCACAAGCAGCTGGGTGTAACCGGCCGCCTTGAGCTGCAGCTGGGTGCCCCGGATGAGGTCAAAATAGAACGGATTGGTGATGTCAGGCACCAGGACGCCGACGGCGCCGGTGCGGCCGGAGCTCAGCGCCTTCGCCTGGCTGTTCGGCGTGTAGTTCAATTCGGCGGCCGCGGCTTCGATCCGTGCACGCGTCCGGATGTTGACCCGGTCGGGAGTGGAAAGTGCGCGGGACACGGTGGACGCGGCCACACCGCAGATTGCGGCGATGTCGTGGATGGTGGCAGGACGGTCTGTTCCGGCTGCTTGCATCGCCATGGCGCGCTCCTCACTGAACGGGATGACAGGGGGCTTGTGATGGTTGCCACAGCCCTGTAGCTCCTAGATTGCCACAGCCTGCAATCAATTGGCAATCGGTTGTCATTGACAGTTGACGTGTCTAGACTTAGGGCAGCGCTTTTTGTGAACTGAGTCACCCGCGCGCCGGAGCGGCACCAAGGCTGTCCCGTCGCGGGCATACCTAAGGAGATTTCCGTGACCGAAGCAACAACCGAAGCAGCCAGCACAGTCTGGACGCTCTCAGGATTCGGCGATGAAGTGGATACGGACCCCGCCATCCAGGCCGCTGTCCTGCTGGCGCTTGGCGCGAACTACATCGAAGTACGCAGCGCCTGGGGCGTCAACGTCTCCGAACTGACGCCGGGGCAGGTATCCGAGCTCAAGGAACTCCTGGACGCCAAGGGCCTGAAGGTCTCAGCCGTGGCCAGCCCCATCGGCAAGGTGGACATCAGCCTGCCCGTGGAGCACGAGGTGGAACGCCTCCGCCAGATCATCTCCGTGGCCAAGGGACTGGATACCAAGTACATCCGGGTCTTCTCGTTCTACCGGAGTGAAACCCAGACGCCGGAGGAAATCCGCGACGACGTCATCACGCGCATGCGGGCACTGGCCGCTGAAGCCGCAAGCGCCGGCGTCGTACTCCTGCACGAGAACGAAAAGGACATCTACGGCGATACGCCGCAGCGCGTCCTAGACATCATGGAGACGGTCGACTCTCCCGCACTGCGCGTCGCCTGGGACAACGCCAACTTCGTCCAGGTGGGCGTCCGGCCCTACACCGATGGCTACGCCATGCTCCGCCCCTACCTCGAATACCTCCAGGTCAAGGACGCCATCATGGCCACGGGTGAGGTTGTGCCTTCCGGCCATGGCGACGGCGAGCTGGACGCCACCATTGCCGCCCTGAAGGCGGACGGGTACGCAGGCTTTGCCTCACTCGAACCGCACCTCGCCAGCCACCACGAACTGGGTGGCTTCTCCGGGCCGGTTGCCTTCGGCATGGCCGCGCGCGCCTTCGCGGTCCTTGCCGCCAAGAACGGAATCGAACTTTCGTGACCAGCCTCAAGGCCGCAGTTATCGGTTGCGGTGACGTCTCTGCAGTGCACTTCGAGGCCATCGCAAAGCTCGACGGCGCGCGGCTGGCCGGGGTCTGCGACTCGGATCCCGGCCGCCTTGCGGCTGCTGTGACCGCCTACGGCGTCCCGGGTTTCCCCGATCACCTCAGCCTGATCGAGGCCATCGAACCGGATGTTGTACACATTGCTACCCCGCACAACATGCATGCTTCCATCGCGACAGAGTGCCTTGAGCGCGGCGTGAATGTGATTGTGGAAAAGCCGCTCGCGAACACGCTCGAGGAGGGCCGCCGGCTCGTGGCGGCTTCCAAGGCCTCCGCTGCCAAGATCGCCGTCTGCTTCCAGAACCGCTACAACGCCACCGCGCAGGCGATGCACGCACTGCTTTCCTCCGGCGAACTGGGCGCGGTGGTTGGGGCTTCAGCCACGGTGCTGTGGCGCCGCGACGCCGACTATTACCTGAGCCGGCCGTGGCGCGGAACCTGGGCGGGGGGCGGTGGCGGGCTCATGATGAACCAGGCCATCCACACCGTTGACCTGCTGCAGTGGCTGGTGGGCGACGTCGTTTCGTTGTCCGGCAACGCCGCAACCAGGTTCCTGGGCGAAACCATTGAGGTGGAGGACACTGCGGAGTTTGTTGCCGAGCACGCCAACGGTGCGCGCAGCGCCTTTTATGCCACCCTGGCCAATGCCATCAATGCGCCGGTCACGCTGGACATCGTTACGGAAAGAGCGACTCTCAGCCTTCGCGGGGACTTGACCGTCACCTACGCGGACGGGCGCGTGGATGTGGTCCCCGAGCGTGTGGTGCAGTCCGGTGGACGCGCCTACTGGGGGGTGTCACACGAGCTGCTCATCAGTGACTTTTATGCCCGGCTCGGTGATGCGGGCCCGTTCTGGATCAATCCTGAAGAAGCGGAGAAATCGCTGAGAATCGTCAAGGAGATTTACCGCCAGAGCTACCCGGACACGGCGGCGACTGTTTCCTGACCGCCCCATGGCAACCGGTTGATAGCCATTAGAACGTTTCATTCTCAGCCACTTTCGCCAAGTTTGCAACAATATTGACAATCGGTTGCCAAAGTTGGCAATCATGCGTATTCTGAATCTCGAAGGCCGGTGTGGCCCACGCCACACCGGCCCAATCGCAACTCTCACGTTCCACAGATTCAGGAGCCAACAATGAAGTTAGGTCCCAAGGCGGCCGCTGCCGCCATTACCGTCAGCGCAGCGCTGGCACTGACAGCCTGCGGCGGCGGCGCCACTGCTGGCGCCGGCGCAACGGCCAAAACAACGACGCTGACACTGGGTGCAGTTCAGGAACTCCGCTCCTGGGACCCGGCACAGGCCCACGTGGGTCACTACCTCCAGCCGTACCAGGCAGCGTACGACTCCCTGATCCTGCGGGAACCAGACGGCAAGCTCAGCCCCATGCTGGCCACCGCGTGGAAGTACAACGACACCAACACCAAACTCACTGTTGACCTCCGCACGGACGTGACCTTCAGCGATGGTGCCAAGTTCGACGCCGAGGCCGCCAAGGCCAACATGGACCACTTCAAGAAGGCCAACGGCCCGCAGATGGCCCAGCTCACGGCCGTCTCCGATGTCAAGGTTGTTGACGCCGACACCGTCGAACTGAACCTGACAGCACCGGATCCGTCCCTGGAGTTCTACCTCAGCCAGGCCGCCGGCCTGATGGGCAGCCCCAAGTCGCTGGGCACCGACGCCATCAAGACCGAGCCCGTAGGCAGCGGCCCGTATGTCATGGACAAGGCCGCCACAGTGAAGGACTCGCAGTCGGTGTTCTCCGCCCGCAAGGACTACTGGAACAAGGACCTCCAGAAGTTCGAGAAGGTCACCTTCAAGATCCTGATTGACCTGACCGCCCGCACCAACGCCCTCGTTTCGGGCCAGGTGGACGCCACGCTGCTGGACCCCAAGACCGGCAAGCAGGCTGAAGGCGCCAAGATGAACCTGGTCGCTACCGAGGTGGACTGGCAGGGTCTCCTGCTGATGGACCGCGACGGTACCAAGAACCCCGCGCTGGGGAACGTCAAGGTCCGCCAGGCGATCAACTACGCCTTTGACCGCAAGACCATCCTGGACCAGGTCCTGATGGGCCAGGGCACCCCCACGTCGCAGCCGTTCGGCAAGGCCAGCGGTGCATGGACCGAAGAGCTGGAGAACTACTACAGCTACGATCCGGCCAAGGCTAAGGCCCTCCTGAAGGAGGCCGGCTACGAGACCGGCGTTGTCCTCGACATCCCGTCGGTTCCGGGCTGGGAAACCCAGCTCGCAGTGATCAAGCAGCAGCTGGCGGACGTTGGAATCACCGTGAACATTGGTGCCGCCATCACCAACACCTTCACCAGCGATGTCGCCGCACAGAAGTTCACCACCATGTTCTTCTCCCTCTTCCAGGGTGAGCCGTGGGTTGCCACCAACCAGATCATCTCCACGAAGGCCCTCTACAACCCGTTCAAGAACACCACTCCCGAGCTGCAGGCCAAGATCGATGCAGTCGAGAAGGGCGGCAAGGACGCTGGCAAGCTGGCCCAGGAAGTGAACAAGTACGTGGTGGAGCAGGCCTGGTTCGCCCCTATGTTCCGCGTGAACCAGATGTACTACCACAACTCCAAGATCACCGTGGAACCGCAGGTCCAGCAGGCCGTTCCGTCGATCTACAACTACTCGCCCGCTAAGTAACCCGCCAGGAAGTTACCGGGTACGTAGCCAGACAATAAACCTGCGCAGGTCCGGCAGCCCATCACCAAGGGTGGGCTGCCGGACCGGGCAACCAATCCATGCCAGTTCAATGGAGCCAGCAATGATCACTTTCATCCTTAAACGCCTCGGCAGCGGACTCGTCGTCCTGTTCGCCGTCTCGATCCTCGTTTTTTCCCTGCTATACGTATCGAGCGGCAGCATCGCACGGAACATCCTGGGCGACCAGGCAACGCCGGATCAGCTGGCCGTGAAGGAAGCGGAGTTGGGGCTAGACCAGCCCATCATCACGCGCTACTTCAGCTGGCTCACGGGCGCCCTGCAGGGGGACCTGGGCACATCCTGGTTCACCTCTGAACCCGTGTCCAGTGCCCTCGCCACGCGCATCCCGGTCACGATGACCATGGTGATTGCAGCCATGCTGCTTATCTCCATTATCGCTACCCTCATCGGCGTTGCCGCAGCCGTAAAGCGCGGCTGGGTGGACCGCCTGGTCCAGATCGGTGCCATTATCGGCGACTCCGTTCCCGGCTTCGTCATCGGCATCATCCTGGTGACCATCCTGGCCATCCAGATGGGCCTCTTCCCCGCCACCAGCACCATTTCGCCCGGTGTCGGAGCAGACGCCTGGGTCCTGTCATTGACGCTTCCGGTGGTCGCACTGCTGATCAACGGAGTGACCGGCGGTGCGCAGCAGATCCGCAGCGCCGTCATCAAACAGCTCGAACGCGATTACGTCCGTACCCTCCGCAGCCGCGGCATCGGTGAGCGCGAGGTCCTCTTCAAGCACGTCCTGCGCAGCGCGGCTCCGGCCGGACTGACCGTGCTCAGCCTCCAGCTGATCGGCATGCTCGGCGGCGTGGTCATCATCGAGCAGATTTTTGCCCTGCCCGGCATGGGGCCGCTGGCCGTCGCCGCCACCAGCCAGAGTGACCAGCCAGTGGTCATGGGCGTAGTTATGTACACCGTCGCCGTTGTCATTGTGGTCAACCTCATCGTTGACCTGCTCAACGGCTGGCTTAACCCGAAGGTGCGTGCCTCGTGACCGAGTCCGTCGAAACCTCAGCCCTGACGCCCGCACCCGGTACGACTGCACCGGGAACGTCAGGCCAGACCGGGACCGTCGTCCGGTCAACAGTCCTCAAGCGCCTGTTCAAGAATCCCATGGGCGTCGTTGCCATCGTCATCCTGCTGTCCATGGCCAGCATGGCCGTCTTCGCCGATGTCCTGGCCCCGTTCGACGAGAACTTCGCCAACATCGCCAAGACCCTCGCAGCCCCGGACGAGGTCAACATCCTGGGCACGGACAGCTCAGGCCGTGACGTCTGGAGCCGGCTGCTCTTCGGGGCGCAGCTGACCCTGAGCTCCGCGCTCCTGTGCGCCGCCGTTGCCATCGCGATCGGCCTGCCCGCCGGCCTGGTGGCCGGCTACTACGCCGGGAAGTTTGAAGCGGTCTCGAACTGGGTTGTCAGCATCCTGATGAGCCTCCCCGGCCTGATCGTCCTGCTGACCATCCGGGCCGCTTTCGGTCCGTCAGTGTGGATTGCCATGATCGCGTTCGGCGTCCTGATCAGCCCTTCCTACTTCCGGCTGACACGGTCAGCGGTGCAGTCCGTGCGCAACGAGCTCTACGTGGATGCCGCCCGCGTCTCCGGCCTGTCAGACCTCAGCATCATCACCCGCCACATCTTCTCCGTGGTGCGTGCGCCCATCATCATCCAGACCGCGGCGATCGCCGGCGTGGCCATCGCCATCCAGTCCGGACTCGAGTTCCTGGGACTGGGCGATCCGGCGAAGGCCACCTGGGGCGTGATGCTCAGCGAAGGCTTCAAGAACGTTTACCTCACCCCGACGCTGCTCTTCTGGCCTGCGTTTGCCATGGCACTGACCATTGGCGCCCTGGTCCTGTTGGGCAACGCCATCCGCGACGCCCTGGAAGACGGCGAAAAGATCAAGCACCGCAAGAAGAAAGCTCATGACGCGCAGGACGCTGCCGCAGCCAGTGCCGCCAAGGCAGCGCGCAAGACCCTCGCCGCCGTTGAGTCCGGAACCGAACACCACCTCGTCAAGGTGACCAATCTCGGCGTCGGCTACCCCCAGGCAGACGGCACCATCAAGAAGGTAGTGGACGATGTCTCCTTCCACGTTGACCGCGGCGAAATCCTCGGCATCGTGGGCGAATCCGGTTCGGGTAAATCCCAGACCGCCTTCTCTATCCTGGGCCTCCTGCCGGACACCGCACGCATCGTCGGCGGGGCCATTCAGTTCGATGGCAACTACACCGTCGCCCCAGGCGAGGACAAGGTCAGCCAGGAACGTCTCTCCAAGCTGCGCGGCAAACGGATTTCCTACATCCCGCAGGAACCCATGAGCAACCTGGATCCCGCGTTCACTATTGGCTACCAGCTGGTCACGCCCATGGTGCGGGTCCTGGGAATCTCTAAGGCCGAAGCCACGGCGCGGGCCATGAAGCTGCTATCCGACGTCGGCATTGTCAGCCCGGACCGGACCTTCAAGGCGTACCCCCATGAGGTCTCCGGCGGCATGGCCCAGCGCGTGCTCATCGCCGGCGCCATCAGCTGCGAACCGGACCTCATCATTGCCGATGAGCCCACCACGGCCCTGGACGTCACGGTCCAGGCCGATGTCCTGGACCTCATCCGCGACCTCCAGCGCCGGCTTGGCGTCGGCGTCATCCTGGTGACCCACAACTTCGGCGTTGTTGCTGACCTCTGCGACCGTGTTGTGGTCATGCAGAACGGCCGGCTGGTGGAGGAAGGCCCCGTGCGGGAGATCCTGCGCGAACCGAAGGAACGCTATACCCAGACGCTGCTGGCTTCGATGCTGGAAGGCAAGGAACCCATGACCATGCTGGTGTCAGCTACTTCGTCTGCAACTGCCTCATCAACTGCCAAGGAGAACGTACTGTGACCGAAACTGCAGCCTTGCGCGCCGCGGAATCAGCGCCGGCACGCCAAGAACTTCTTCGGGTGGACAACCTGGTGGTGGAGTACGCCGGCAAGGGGTTCCGGGCACGGAGATTCCGCGCACTGACGGACATCAACATCAGCATCGGCCAGGGCGAGACACTGGGCCTCGTGGGGGAGTCGGGCTCCGGCAAGACCACCCTGGGCCGGGCCGTGCTGGGACTCGCGCCCGTGAGCGGCGGCAAGATCACCTTCGAAGGCCAGGACATCAGCCACGCCGGCCGGAAGCAGCGCCGCGTGCTCAGCCGCGACATGCAGGTGGTCTTCCAGGATCCCTACACGTCGCTGAACCCCGCCCTGGAGATCGGCGACATCCTTGCCGAACCGCTGGGCGTCCAGGGCATGGAACAGGCAGCAGCCAAGAAGCGCGTCAAAGAACTCCTGGACCAGGTGGGTCTGCCGTCGGACGCCATCCACCGTCTCCCGCGGGAGTTCAGCGGCGGCCAGCGCCAGCGCGTGGCCATCGCCCGCGCACTGGCGCTGTCCCCGAAGCTCATCGTCTGCGATGAGCCTGTCAGTGCCTTGGACCTCTCCACCCAGGCCCGGGTCCTGGATCTGTTCCTGCAGATCCAGAAGGACACTGGCGTGTCCTACCTTTTTGTCTCCCACGACCTTGACGTGGTCCGCCACATCAGCCACCGTGTAGCCGTGATGTACCGTGGAGAAATTGTGGAACAGGGGCCAGCCGACGTCGTCACCCGCGACCCCGAACACCCCTACACCCAGCGGCTGCTACTCGCTTCCCCGGTGCCGGACCCGGACCGCCAGGAGAAGCGCCGTGCTGACCGCCACCGGCTGCTTGAAGAGCAGCGAATGCAGGCCGAACAGGCTGGCGTCCCCGCCTAAGGCCGGACCAGACTTTACTCAACAGCGAACAAACCATGGAGGAAAAAGTGGCCAAAATTGGCGTACAGGCAATGATGCTGAAGGACAGCTTCACCGAAATCGGGGCGTTCGAAACGCTCCGCAAGGTCAGCGGCATCGGCTACAACGCCGTCGAGATCTCCCAGATCCCGATGACGCCGGAAAACGTCGCCGAGCTGGACCGCTCCCGCAGCGAACTGGGCATGGACATTGCGGCGCTGTCCGTGGCCATGGAGACCCCCAAAGGCCGGCCCGGGGACTCCCTGGCGGAGCACTTTGACAAGATTGTGGACGATGCCAAGCGGCTGGATTCGAAACTGCTGCGGATCGGCATGCTGCCCTTCCCCGCGATGAAGTCGATCGGCGCCGTCGTCGACTTCGCCAAGCAGGCCAACGAATACGCCGAACGGCTGCAGGAGCAGGGCCTGGGCCTGTATTACCACAACCACCACATCGAGTTCGCGAAGTTCGATGGCAAGTACATGCTGGACATCATCGCCGAGAACTCCCCGGCCATGGGCATGGAAATCGACGTGCACTGGGTACAGCGCGGCGGCCTGGACCCGGTCCGTACCCTCGAAAAGTATGCGGGCCGCACGGCCATGGTGCACCTGAAGGACTACCGGATCGGCGAACTGCCCGAGTCCGCCTTCGGGATGCTGGACTCAGGCGACGTCGCCGGATTCATGGCGGAGTTCAAGAACGTCGTCCAGTTCGCCGAAGTGGGCGAAGGCAACCTCGACTTCGCCTCCATCATCCCGGCCGCGCAGGCTGCCGGCGCCTATTACCTGCTGGTGGAGCAGGACGAACTCTACGGCTGCACCGTCTGGGAAGCGCTGCAGACCTCCTACGACAACCTGGTTGCCCTGGGCCAGTCCGAACTCTTCTAACCAGACCGCTTCTGGTTTCGACAAGCTCAACCAACGAAACACAAGCTCAACCAACAAAGAAGGATAAATAACTGTGAGCAAGAAAGTACGCCTCGGCATCATCGGCCTGGGCCAGCAGGGCGGCGCCTACGCCAAGTTCATCACGGACGGCATGGTCCCCAACATGGTGATCGGGGCCATCTGCGACACCGATCCGGCCAAGAAGGAACTCGCCTCCGCCACGTACCCGGACGCTCCCTTTTATGACGACTACATCGCCATGCTGGAAAGCGGCGACGTTGACGCCGTTGTGACCTGCGTGCCGCACTTCCTGCACCCGGAAATGGGCATCGAGACGCTTAAGCGCAACATCCACGCGCTGGTGGAGAAGCCGGCAGGCGTCTACACCAAGCAGGTCAAGGAACTGAACGAGTTCGCGGCCTCCAAGCCGGAACTCTCCTTCGGCATCATGTTCAACCAGCGCAACAACCCGCTGTACAAGAAGCTCAAAGAGATTGTGGAAAACGGCGAGATCGGCAAGATCCGCCGCAGCAACTGGATCATCACTAACTGGTGGCGCCCCCAGGGCTACTACAACTCCAGCGAATGGCGCGCAACGTGGGGCGGCGAAGGTGGCGGCGTCCTGGTCAACCAGGCTCCGCACCAGCTGGACCTGTGGCAGTGGATCTGCGGCGTGCCGAAGTCCGTTTACTCCAAGGTTTCCTTCGGCTTCCGCCGCGACATCGCCGTCGAAGATGAAGTCACCGCAGTAGTTGACTACGGAGACGGCGTCACCGGCGTATTTGTCACCGCCACGCACGATCTGACCGGGACCGACCGCTTCGAGATCCTGGGCGACCAGGGCAAGATCGTCGTCGAGGGCAGCAAGACCGCCACCGTGACGCGCCTGCACACGCCGGAGCGCGAACTCAGCGATGGCATGGGCATGGACGATGTCCGCAAGCTCTTTATGGGCGAGCTGAACCCGGAGCAGTACTACACCACCGAGGTCATCGAATTCGAGTCCGTCTGGGGCGGGCAGCACGCCGGTGTCCTGGAGAACTTCGCCGCCAACATCCTGGACGGCACACCGCTGCTGGCTCCGGGCTCGGACGGCATCAACGGAGTCCGGCTGGCCAACGCCATCCACCTCTCCGCCTGGACCGGTAAGGAAGTTGGACTGGACTTCGACGAGAACGAGTTCCTCGCCGAGCTCAATAAGCGCATCGCCGAAGAGGGCAAGTTCCCGCAGCGCACGTAACCTCCCGGGTGAGCAGCGAAGCTGAGGTAGCAGCTGTGGCCGTTTTGGACCATCAAAACGGCCACAGCTGCGACCTGCTTGAGTGGTTTCATCGTTAGGATGGGGCGGTGACTGAACCCCAAACGCCGGACACCGCCCCATCAGCGGGGTCGGTTAAAAAGCACGGCCGCGACGGCAAATCCAACGCCACCATCTACGACATCGCCAAGATGGCCGGCGTCAACGCGTCCACGGTTTCCCGGGCGCTCAGCAAGCCGGGCAGGGTCAGCTCCAAAACACAGAAGCTCATCGAAGATGCGGCCGCCGAGCTCAACTACCAGGTCAATCCGTTCGCGCGCGCCCTTCCCACGGGCAAGACCAATACGTTCGGCCTCATCGTCGCGGACATTACCAACCCCACCTTCTTTGACATCATCCGCGGCGCCGAGACCACTGCAACCAGCCGGGACTACACCCTGGTGCTCGCCGAGTCGGCGGAGTCCTCGGCAACTGAACTGACTGCCGCCCGGCGGCTCATGGCCACCGTGGACGGCCTTATTCTGGCGAGCCCGCGCATGGACGATGACAACATCCGCGCCCTGGCCCAAGACAAACCCGTGGTGGTCATCAACCGCGAGGTGGAGGGCGTGCCGTGCGTGGTGCCAGACGTCAACAAGGGGATCAGCGAGGCGGTCCGCAGCCTGGCCGCCAACGGCCACACGAAGGTTGCCTACGTGGCGGGGCCCCCGGAATCCTGGATGTCCGAACGCCGGTGGGAGGGTGTGCAGGCAGCCTGCGACTGGTCCCGGCTCGAGGCAGTGCGGCTCGAATCCACCAAACCAACGGTCGACGGCGGCCGGAAGACTGCGCGTGATGTCCGCGCCAGCGGCGCCACTGCGGTCCTGACGTACAACGACCTGCTGGCCATCGGGCTCATGCAGGAGCTTCAGGCTGCCGGCGTGGTGGTGCCCGACCACATCAGCATCATCGGCTTTGATGACATTTTCGGCGCGGATTTCACGACGCCACCGCTTACCACCGTGCGTTCGCCGCTGGGGGAGTGCGGCGAGGCAGCCGCCAAGCGCCTGCTGGACTTTCTTCACGGAAGCGGGGAACAGTCCGGCACCTTGAGCGTAGAGACTGAGCTGGTGCTGCGCGGGTCCAGCGGTCGGATCCTGCCCGCGAAGTGAGTCCGGGCAGGGCCCATTCCTTCGTTTGGCAAATCATGGCAACCGGTTGACAAAACTCGGCGCCCGGCAGATTATTGATCTATGTCACAGTCGATTGCTGCCAACCCAGACAGGCTCCTGCCCGCCGACCCAGGAACGCGCAGCATTGCGCGGGACCTCCTGGCGCGCGTGCAGGACCTCCCCATCATCTCCCCGCATGGCCACGTTGACGCCGCCGTCATCGAGCACAACACCCCGTTCCCTGACCCGGCAGCGCTGCTCGTCAGTCCGGACCACTACGTCACGCGCCTGATCCACGCCAACGGCGCCCCCCTGGACAAGCTGCGGGCCGGGGGTCCTACCGCGCCCGGGTCACGCGAAATCTGGCGCACCTTCGTGGATGCCTGGCCGCTCTTCGAAGGCACGGCCTCCGGCTACTGGCTGCGCAATCAGTTCGACAGTGTCTTCAACCTGGGCGCAGACCTGGGCGAGATGTCCGCTGATGCCAGCTATGACGCCATCGCCGCCAAGCTCGTGGAGCCCGGGTTCCGTCCCCGCCAGCTCTTCAAGGACTTCAACATCGAGGTGCTGGCCACCACGGACGACCCTCTCGACAACCTTGCCAGCCACAAGGCCATCGCGGAGGACTCCACCTTCAACGGCCGCGTCCTGCCCACGTTCCGCCCGGACGCCTACTTGAACATTGCGCACCCCACCTGGAGTGCCAACGTTGACCGCCTGATTGAAACCGCCGGTGACGGCGCCAGCGGCTACGCGGGCTACATCAAAGCCCTGGAAAACCGCCGCCGCTACTTCGTGGAGCACGGCGCGGTCTCGGCGGACCATGGTGTGGCCACCCCGGCAACGCTCAAGCTGGACCGCGCCGAAGCCGAGCGCATCTTCGAACTCGCCCGCGCCGGCAAGGCCACGGCCGAGGACCGCAACACCTTCGAAGCCCACATGATGTACCAGATGGGCCGTATGTCGGTCGAGGACGGCCTGGTCATGACCATCCACCCGGGCTCGTTCCGGAACCACCACACGCCCACGTTCGAGGCCTTCGGCGCCGATACGGGCCACGACATCCCGGTCGCCACCAACTACACCGAGGCCATCCGGCCGCTGCTGCAGGACTTCGGCACGGCCAAGGACTTCCACCTGGTGCTGTTCACCCTGGACGAGACCGTTTTCTCCCGCGAACTCGCGCCGCTGGCCGGCTTCTACCCGTCCGTCTACCTGGGCGCACCCTGGTGGTTCCTGGACGCCCCGGATGCCATGCTCCGCTTCCGCTCCGCCGTGACCGAAACGGCCGGGTTCTCCCGTTCCTCCGGTTTCATCGACGACACCAGGGCCTTCTGCTCCATCCCCGCCCGCCACGACGCGTCCCGCCGGATCGAAGCCTCCTTCCTGGCCCGCCTCGTGGCCGAGCACCGTGTCAGCGAAGACCGCGCCCACGAAATCATCGTGGACACCGTCGATTCCTCCCCGCGAAGGGTTTTCAAACTGTGAGTATCGAACAGGCCGACGCCACAGGCAAGGCTGCTGCCGCATCGCTGCCGCAGCTGAACCGGAGCACGCACGCTGCAGCCAAGCCGCCGGTCCGGATCGTCCACCTAGGACTCGGTGCCTTCCACCGCTCGCACCAGGCCTGGTACACCAGCCAGGCCAGCGACGCCGCGGACTGGGGCATTGCCGCATTCACGGGCCGCCGCCCGGACGCTGCGCTTGCTCTTGCCGAGCAGGACGGCCTCTTTACGCTCGTGGAGCGCGCTGACAGCGGCGACTCGTTCTCCGTCGTCGGCAGCATCGTTGAAGCGGTAGACGGCGCGGACGTGCAGCGGCTCGCAGAGCTCGTTTCGGCGTCTGCCACAGCCATGGTCACCCTGACGGTCACCGAAGCGGCGTACCGGCTCGGTGCCGACGGACAGCTGGACACCACCGCGTCCGACGTCGCCGGCGACCTTGCGCTGCTGGCTTCCGGAAGCGGAAACCCGTCGACGCCGCTGGGCCGGCTTGTCTTCGCCCTCGCCGCGCGCCGGGCTGCCGGAGCCGGGCCGCTCGCCGTTGTCTGCTGCGACAACCTTGCCAACAACGGCACGGTGGCCCGCAACGCCGTCGCGGGCCTGGCGCAGGCCTGGGACGCTGAGCTCGTTGCCTGGGTCGACGAAAACGTCAGCTTTGTCAGCACGTCCGTGGACCGCATCACGCCGCGCACCACCGAAGCGGACATCGCCGCCGTCGAGGCCGCCTGCGGCTACCGCGACAACTCGCCCGTAGTGGCTGAGCCGTTCACCAACTGGGTGCTCAGCGGCGACTTCCCCGCCGGCCGTCCGCGCTGGGAAGATGCCGGCGCCGTTTTCGTTGACCACATCGAGCCCTACGAGAACCGCAAGCTGTGGCTCCTGAACGGCGCACATTCCCTGCTGGCCTACTCCGGCCAGCTCCGCGGACACACCACGGTGGCGCAGGCCCTCGCGGACCCGCAGTGCCTGACCGCCGTCGAAAGCTTCTGGAACGAAGCCGAGGCGAACCTGTCCGGTGCCGCGGCGGGCGGCGCGGACCTGCAGATCCCGGCGTACCGCGCTGCCCTGCTGGCCCGCTTCAGCAATGCGCGCATTGCCCACCACCTGGCCCAGATCGCCATGGACGGCAGCACTAAGCTTCGCATGCGGGCCATGCCTGTCCTCCAGGCCGAACGGGCCCAAGGCAAATCCGGTGCCGCCGCGGCACTGATGATTGCGGCCTGGATTGATTTCAGCGCAGCGGCCGGGACGTTCCACGATCCGCTGGCAACTGAAGTGGCCGCGGCCAACCAGCTGGAAGGCACGGAGCGCGTGCGGGCGGTCCTGGCGCTGGTGGATCCTGCCGTCGCAGCGGACGACGCCGTCGTGGAACTCGTTTCCGGGCTGCTCGGCACATTCCCGGCGGACGCCTAAGCACCACGCCCAGCTAGCATCTCTGCTGCATAAAGAACAGCACTGCCCGGTCCAGGCTCCTGGACCGGGCAGTGCTGTTTCGATGACCTGCAGTTTCATGAAGTTTCAACAGAAATTAATGGCAACCGCTTGCCATTTTATTGCCAAGTGACTAGGATTACAGGCAACGAGAAACACGCGGCGGTACGCCCGCCGGATGCGGATTCTGCCAACTCCAGCATCGCCAAAGATTCACCGCTTCATAGCATTTCAATAATTTTCGCTGGCCAACACGGCGGCAAGGGTAAAGGAGCCCAATTCATGAAAAAGCTAAACAAGCTCAGCATCATCGGCTATGGCGCCGGCGATGCAGCTAACAACCTCGCATTCACCACCGCCACCATGTTCCTGCTGGTGTACTACACAGACGTTGCCGGTATCTCCGCCGCAGCCGCCGGAACCCTGTTGCTGGTAGTCAGGCTCTTTGACGCCTTCGCCGATGTTTTTGCCGGCCGGATTGTTGACCGCACCTTCAGCAAGCGGTTCGGTAAGTTCCGCCCGTTCATCATGTTCGGCTCCATCCCGCTGCTCCTGCTGAGTGTGGCAACCTTCTCCATTCCGGAGCTGGGCGAATCCGGCACATTGCTGTACGCCTACGTCACGTACGCGGCCCTCGGCCTTGCCTACAGCCTCGTGAACATTCCTTACGGCTCGCTGGCCGGCGCCATGACGCAGGATCCGGGGGAGCGCGCAAAGCTGGGCTCGGCCCGCATGGTCGGCGCCCTGCTGGTGGGCTCTTCCCTGGGTATCTTCGTCGCCCCGCTGATCAAGCCCGGCGCCGACCTCCAATCGACGTTCACCACCATCACCCTGGTCTTCGTCGTCATCGGCGCGGCGCTGTACTTCTTCACCGCATTGACCGCCAAGGAACGCGTGCACCGCGCCGTCCCCAAGGTGACGTTCAAGCAGAGCGTGGACACGCTTAAAGGCAACAAGCCGCTCCTGATGCTGTGCCTGAGCTCCTTCTTCTTCCTCTCCGGCTACCTTGCCCTGACTTCCGTGCAGCTCTACTACCTGCGCGACGTCCTGGGCCGCCTGGATCTTTACCCTGTGCTGTCCATCATCCAGCTGGCGCTCACCTTCTTCCTGGCAGCGTTTATGCCCAGGCTGGTCCGTAACGTCGGCAAAAAGAGCGTCTACATCTACTCCTCGCTGGTCACCGTCCTCGGCGGCGCGATCATCTTCTTCACCCCGGCCAGCCAGGTCTGGATGGGCTTCACCGGCCTCGTGATCAGCCTCGTGGGTGTCCTCGCCGTCAACATCGTGGTGTGGGCCCTGGAAGCCGACACGGTGGAGTACGGCGAATGGCGGACCGGTGTCCGCACCGAAGGAATCACCTACGCCCTGTTCTCCTTCACCCGCAAGTCCGGCCAGGCTGTGGGCGGCGCCCTGGCGGCCTACGCCCTGGCACTGGGCGGCTACAAGTCCGGCGCGGCCCAGACCGCCGACGCCCTGTTCGGCATTCAGATTGCGGCGGGCGCCATCCCTGCCGTGCTGACTATCCTTGCCGTATTAGTAATGTCCAAGTACACGCTGACCGATGCCAAGCACGCGGAGATCCTCAAGGAGATCCAGGAACGCCGGACCAAAACTGTGGGCGCCGGCGAAGCCGCTGACGTCACCGCCGCTGACGCCAGCACCACCACTGACGCCGGCACGCCGGTTGGCGCCGGCGCAACCGCCGGCCACTAACTTCCAGCACCACCATCTGACCAGAAGTCCCCGAAAGGATCTGCCGTGAAAATCATTGCTGCTGAAGTCTTCGTGACAAGCCCGTCACGTAACTTCGTGACCCTGCGCATCACTACGGACGACGGGGTCACCGGCATCGGTGACGCCACCCTGAATGGCCGCGAACTGGCTGTTGCCGCGTACCTCAAAGAGCACGTGGCCCAGCTGCTGATCGGCAAGGATCCGCATAAGATCGAGGACACCTGGCAGTTCCTGTACCGCAGCTCCTACTGGCGCCGCGGGCCGGTGACCATGGCGGCAATCGCCGCCGTGGACATGGCCCTGTGGGACATCAAGGGCAAGATGGCGAACATGCCGGTGTACCAGCTCCTGGGCGGCGCGTCACGCAATGGCCTGCGCGCTTACGGCCACGCTTCCGGCGCTGACCTTGAGTCGCTGTTCGATTCAGTCCGTGAGCACCTGGACCTGGGTTACAAGTCCATCCGCATCCAGACCGCGGTTCCCGGTATCAAGGCCGTCTACGGTGTGGCCGCGCAGGCCCAGGCCTCGGGCGAACGCTACGACTACGAGCCCGCCGGCCGCGGCGCGTTCCCGCAGGAAGAGGACTGGGACACCCGGGCCTACCTGCGCCACCTGCCCGCCGTCTTTGAAGCCGTGCGCAACGAGTTCGGCCCGGAAATCCCGCTGCTGCACGACGGCCACCACCGCATGACGCCCATCCAGGCCGC